>JANPJN010000420.1:0-3511 GCA_031425515.1 Acidobacteriota bacterium
CCTCGCGCGCGAACGGCCGCCCGCGCCCCTTTCCGGCCTGGTGCGCCAGGATGTGGTCCTCGAGCACTACGTCATACGCCACGGCCATCGGCACGATCACCGCCCCGGCATGCGCCTGCATCGTCGCGTGCAGCAGACCGGTCTTCGGGGCCTTCATCTCCCCCGAGTAGCTGCGGCCGCCTTCGAAGTAGAACAGCAAATCGTGGCGCAGCAGGAGCTCGGCGACGTAGGCCTTGAGCGTGACGAGATACGCGGGGTCCTTCGTGTTGCGGCGGATTGGGATAGCGCCCGTGACGTGGCGGTGGATGAGGCCCAATGGCCCGCCGAACAGGTTGATGCCCGCCGCAATCACGGGCGGGCGAACGCCGTTGTCGTCGAGCACGAGAGGCTCGACGAGGTAGTCCAGGTGGCTCTTGTGATTCGAGATGTAGATGACGCGGCCGGCGCGCGTCGCCTGCTGCGCGATGCCGACGTGTTCGTCGATCCGCTCGATCTTGCGCAGGATGGGGTAGAGCGGGTGCTTCAGCGCGCGGTAGATGGGGTAGCGCTGGGTCGTCCGCAGCTCGTCGAGATAGGCGTGGATCCGCTCCCGCGCCTCGAGCTCCGTCTGCCCCGGGCCCCCGCGCAGATAACGCGCCACTTCCTCCCGCGCGAGGACGGCCTGCGTGATGTCGTCGAGCATCACGACTGGACTATATCAGAGAGGGAGCCCGCCACGCGGAGGCCGCACATGAGCCCGGCCTCCCTCATTTCTCGATCTCCCGGCAAATCGCCTCCGTGAACTCCGTCGTCGATGCCGTGCCGCCGAGGTCGAGGGTACGGACGCTGCCGGCCGTCAGCACACGCGTGAGCGCGGCGCGGATCCGATCCGCGCGATCCCGTTCGTCGATGTAGTCGAGCATCATCGTCGCCGACAGCAGCAGGGCGGTCGGGTTCGCCAGGTTCTTGTCCGCGATATCGGGCGCGCTGCCGTGCACGGCCTCGAACACCGCAGAATCCACGCCGATGTTCGCTCCGGGGACGACGCCGAGCCCGCCCACGAGGCCGGCGCACAGGTCGGACACGATGTCGCCGTAGAGGTTCGGCAGCACCAGCACGTCGAACTTCTCGGGACGCATCACGAGCTGCATGCATACGGCGTCCACGATCCGTTCGTCGTACGGGATGTCGATGAAGTCGCGCGAGACCTTCCGCGTGCTCTCGAGGAACAGACCGTCGCTGAGCTTCATGATGTTCGCCTTGTGGATGGCGGTCACCATCCGGCGGCCGTAGGTCCGCGCGTACTCGAAGGCGAACTGCGCAATCCGCGTGGACGCCTTCTCCGTGATGATCTTGATGCTCTCGACGACCCCGGGAATGATCTGATGCTCGAGCCCGGCGTAGAGATCCTCGGTGTTCTCGCGGACGATGATCAGGTCCACGTCGGAGAAGCGGCTCTGCACGCCCGGAAGATTCTTCACAGGCCGGAGATTGGCGTAGAGGTCGAGCGCCTTGCGCAGGCCGACGTTGACGCTGGTGAAGCCTTCCGCGATCGGGGTCGTGACGGGGCCCTTCAGTGCAACCTTGTTGCGGCGGATCGAGTCGAGCAGCGGCACCGGGAGCGACTGGTTGAAGCGCTTGAACGCGGTGACGCCGGCGTCGTGCCGCTCCCACTCGACATCGACCGCGGCCGCCTTGAAGACGCGGACCACAGCCGCCGCCACCTCAGGGCCGATGCCGTCGCCGGGGATGAGCGTGATCACTCGAGACATGTCGGTCAGCCCTTCGGAGCGTGGTGGTCCACGGGTCAGTCCTTCAGTTCGCGGTAGAGGAGGAACAGGCCGCCCAGGAGAGGCACGAACAACAGGCCGGTGGAGATGGCGTGCAGGCGTCCAAAGGCCGCACGACGCGGATCGCTCTCGGCCAGACTCGACGGCGAGACGCCGATGGCAGCCTGGAGCCTGGAGATGCGGGGCGAGACGACGGCCCCGGAGCCCAGCGTGGCACACGCCATGACCGCGGCGACGGCCATGCGGACGGCAAATCCCCGTGGTCTCGGACCGAGGACGCTCCTGGCGAGGAGCGTCGCGATTACGACGGCCGCGCATCCGTAGCTGACGAGATGGAACCGGCGCAGCGCCTCACCGAAGACCGCTCCGGCCAGCGCCCGGTGGTCCGCCGCCTGGCGAGCAGCCAGGACATCGAAGGTGGATGGCGCAGCGATTCCGCCGAGCACGACGAGGCCGCCGACCCAGACCGTCAGCGCCAGCAGGCCGGCGTACCGCAGCACGAGCATCAGCTCTCATTATAATCACGGGGATCATCATGCCGACCTTCGAGATGCTGTCGAGTGCCGTCGCGTGGCTGCCGTGGGGCAGCGCGGCGTTCGCGCGCGCGGGGGCGGAAGGCAAGCCCGTCATCCTGAGCCTGACCGCCTCGTGGTGCGATGCCTGCGGCCTGATGGACCGCACGACCTACGGCGATCCGATGGTCGCCACGGCCATCAATCGGCGCTTCGTGCCCGTCCGCGTGGACGTGGACGCGCGCCCCGACATCAGCGAACGCTACACGCTCGGAGGCTGGCCGACGACCGCCTTTCTCGCCCCGGATGGCGCGATCCTCGGCGGCGGCACCTTCGTCTCTCTCGATCGCATGCCGTCCATTCTCGACACGGTGACGGACGCCGTAGCCCGTCACCGCGCGGCCGCCCCTTCCCCGGGCATCGCGGCCGGACCCGACCGGGCCGTGGGCCCTCCGCCAACGGAGGCGACCCTGCTCGCCGCTGTCTGGGACGCCTTCGACGCAGACCACGGCGGCTTTGGCGCGCTGCCGAGGTTTCCGCACGTTGCCCCGGTGCGCCTCGCGCTGGCGCTGCTGCACGACGACGACCCGTCCTATCGCCGGATCGCCGAAGCCAGCCTCGACGCCATGGGATGGGGCGCGCTCTACGACGAGGTGGACGGCGGGTTCTTCCGCTGCGCGTCCACGCGCGACTGGCAGCAGCCCCAGACCAGCAAGCTGCTCGACACCAACGCCGCCCTGCTCCGGCTGTATCTCGACGCGGGCGCGGCGCTCGATCTCGCCCGCTTCACCGAGCGGGCCGCGGACGTCCTGCGCTACGTCCAGACCTGGCTGGCCGACCCCGTGGACGGCGGATGGTTCGGGGCGCAGGGAGCCGATGCCCCCTACTACGCGGCGCCGGCGTCCACCCGCCGCGCACTCGATCCTCCAATCGTCGGGCGCGCCTTCTACGCGGACGCGAACGCCGACATGGTGTCCGCCGCGCTCCACGCCGCCGAGGTGTTTGGCGACGACGGGCTGCGGGATTTCGCGATCAAATCGCTGGAGCGCGTGCTCCTCGCCTGCTACAAGCCGGGAGGCGGAGTGGCGCACGAAGCCGGCGGCTCCGGCATCCGCGGGCTGCTCGCCGACCAGGCCGCGATGATGGCCGCCTGCCTCGACGCCTTCGACGCCACCTCCAACATCGTCTACGAAATGATGGCGGAGGAGCTGGCCCACTACGTCAGCCGGG
>JANPJN010000421.1:0-1532 GCA_031425515.1 Acidobacteriota bacterium
GCCAGGAGGTCGAAGCGCCCCACGGCCCACGCGTTGTTGTACTGGCCGATGTCGGCGACCAGGTCCATCATCTCGTTGTTGCTGGTGATGCTGTGCGCCGTGAGCTGCGCATCGATGGCCGTCTTCACGGCCGTGCCGTCGCCGAAGGCAATCAGGCCCGGCTCGAGGAACGCCAGCACCAGATTCTGGTGCATCTGCGACGCGTGGAGGCCGTGCAGGACAGCCTTGCCGGCATGAGCCGCCGCGGCCTCGGGCGTCTCTGGCGCGTCCGGTGCCTCGACGGCCTCGGGAGGCGTGCCCGCCGGGGCGTGAATCAGCCGCTTGCCTTTGTACTCCTCGACCGTTCCGCCGTGCTCGCGGATGAGCCCTTCGAGCTGCGTGTCGTTGAAGCGACCGCGCGCGACCACGAGCGGCGCCGTCTTGCCGGCCCCGTTCGCCAGCGAGGCGACCACGTAGTCGATGTCGCGCTCGATGTCGATCCCGGTCTGGGCCTGGAATTCCTTCTGCCCCTCTTCGTGCATCGGCATGGCCTGCTTCAGCCGCGACCGCACCTCGGAGTCCATGATGGCGCGGACGTCGGCGTAGGCCACGAGCGTGGCGTCCGCCGGGACGTACCGCAGTTCGTTCGCAACGGCCGAGGCCGACACCGGCTGGAAGCCGCCTGTGTAATACGCGACGAGGCCGGTCGTGAGGCCCGTGGCGAGAACAGCGGCCGAGCCGGCCATGAAGTAGCGGGTTTTCTTTGTCATAACAGGTGGCCCTCTCTCTTCAGGATATACCGATCGCCGGGGGCAAAAGTTCCGGACGGTCCGCCCCCGTCTTACTGCTCCAACACATATTCCCGCCGCTCCACCACCCAGGCCGCCAGCCCCAGAAACGTAATCCAGATCGCCGCCAGCCAGAAGAGGCTGACCGCCAGCGGCGGATTGTCCCGGAAAATCCCCTGGATCAGGCTCAGGGTGTTGTCGTTCGGCATCGCGTGGGGCACGAGCGCCTGCACGTAGTAGGCAATCGTGAACTGCTTGAGGTAGCCCGGAAACGCCAGCGCCGCCTGCTCCCACCCGAAAATGAAGATCAGGCCGATGAGCAGCGGCCGCTTGAACTTGGCGCCGATGAAGGCGAACAGCGCCCCGTAGACCGCCAGCCCCAGGGCGAGCAGCGCCAGATCCTTCAGCAGGTCGATGAAGGACGCCCCCAGGCTGCCCTGCATCGGCACGACCAGGAGATAGACAATCACGACCGAGGGCAGCACCACGAGGACGGTGCAGCCGAGGTACGCGAGATACTTGCCGAAGAGAACCGCCCCGCGCCTGATCGGGCGGGAGAAGAGATAGGTAATCGTCTTGTCTTCCACCTCGTCGGCCATCAGGGCCGTTCCGTAGAACACCCCCAGGACCGGCACCGTGAAGCGCAGGTAGAAGACCCAGATCATCAGCCCGAAAATGGCCGGACCGGTCATCCGGGTCTGGTCCAGAATCGGCGCCCCGAGCCCGACGAGCACCCGCAGGAATGCGGCAATCACAATCGGCGCG
>JANPJN010000422.1:0-2176 GCA_031425515.1 Acidobacteriota bacterium
CTACGTCTGGGTGGACGCGCTCATCAACTACGTGTCGGCCGTGGGCTTCGGCGCCGACGAGCGGATGATGGCGACCTGGTGGCCGGCCGACCTGCATGTGATCGGGAAAGACATCACCCGCTTCCATGCCGTGATCTGGCCCGCCATGCTCATGAGCGCGGGTCTGCCCGTCCCCCGCCAGATCTTCGGGCACGGCTGGGTGAACTTCCGCGGCGAAAAGATGAGCAAGTCGCTCGGCACGGCGGTCGATCCGCTCGAGGCCGCGCAGAAGTTCGGACCCGATCCCCTGCGCTTGTACCTGGTCAAGGAGATTGCGTTCGGCAACGACGGCGACTTCACCTGGGAACGATTCGAGGAGCGCTACAACGTTGATCTGGCGAACAACCTGGGCAACCTGGTGAGCCGGATCGCCGCGATGGCGGAGAAGTATCGAGGCGGCCGGCTGCGCGCGACCGGCGCGTCGGGCCGACTGGCCGAGGTCGCCCGGGAGAGCGTGGCCGAGTACCTCCGGCAGATGGACGTGTTCGCCCTCGAAGGCGGGGCGTCCGCGGCATTCCGGCTTGTGGACGCCGCCAATGAATACATCGCGAGCACCGAGCCCTGGGCGCTCGCGCGCGATCCCGCCCGGGCCGAGACGCTGAGCCAGGTGTTGTTCGATGTCGCCGAAGCCGTACGGGTCGCCGCGGTCCTGCTGCTGCCGATCATGCCGCGATCCGCGGCGGAGATTCTCCGGCGCGTCGGGGAGACGGCACCGGTCGCGCAGATCCGACTGGCCGATGCGGCGTGGCGGACGACCGGCGAACGGGTGATTGCGAAGGCCGAGGCCCTCTGGCCGCGCGCCGAGGCCGCAAAGGCCGACAAGGACACCGGCCCTGAGGCCGGACGGACGCCGCGCACCCCCAGGGGCGATGCGGAGAGGAGCAGACACGTGGACGAGACGAAGACAGCACAACCTGGCCCCGGGCCCGAACCGGCCGCAGCACCCCCCGCGGCTGCCGCGCCCGCCGCCGCCGCGGCGCCGGCCGACACGCGTATCAGCATCGACGACTTCATGAAGATCGACCTCCGCACGGCGAAGGTGCTGACGGCCGAGAAAGTACCCAACTCCCGCAAGCTCCTGAAGCTGACGATCGACGCCGGGACCGAGCAGCGCACGCTCGTCGCCGGCATCTCGGAGGCCTACGAGCCGGAGGCCCTCGTGGGCCGCACCATCGTGGTCGTCTTCAACTTGAAGCCGGCGAAGCTGATGGGGATCGAGTCCAACGGCATGGTGCTCGCGGCCAGCAGCGACGGCGGCAAGCCGATGCTCGTCGGGTTCGACCAGCTCATTCCTCCGGGCGCACGCGTGCGCTGAGAACGGCAGCCGATGATTGATTCCCACTGTCACCTCGCCGGCGAGGAGTTCGCGCCCGACCTGGACGAGGTCGCGGCGCGCGCCCGGTCGGCGGGGGTCGCCGCCGCCCTGTGCATCCTCGAGGCGGGGGATGCAGCGGAGTCCGATCGCGCCCATGCCGTGCGTCTGGCCTGGCCCGAGGTGCGCTTCTCGACCGGCATCCATCCCCATCACGCCGGCACCTACGACGGGGCGGTGGACCGGGCCATCCAGGTCGTGCGCGACAGCGTGGCCCGCGAGCGGGCCTGCGGCATTGGCGAGATCGGGCTGGACTATCACTACGACCGATCGCCGCGCAGCGTCCAGCAGGCGGTCTTCGAGGCGCAGGTCGCCGCGGCGTGCGACCTGGATCTTCCAGTCGTCATCCACACGCGCGACGCGACCGACGACACGTTCCGGATCCTGGGCGACGCGGGGACGCAGGGAGTCCGCGGGGTGTTCCACTGCTTTACCGGCGACGAGGCAATGGCGCGCCGCGCGCTGGACCTGGGCTTCCACCTGTCGTTTGCCGGAATCGTGACCTTCCCCCGGTCGGCCGGCATCCGGGAGGCGGCCCGCATCACGCCCGCGGATCGGCTGCTCGCTGAGACCGACGCGCCGTATCTCGCGCCCGTTCCGTTTCGTGGCCGCCGCAACGAGCCTATGCACGTCGCGGAGGTTTATCGCATGCTGGCCGGGATCCGGGGAGAGCCGGTCGAGGCGCTCGCCGCGCAGGTCGTGACCAATTTCGAGGCTCTCTTCCGGCCGGCGTCGCCACCCGCCCACGCCTCCTCGAGTGCGTGA
>JANPJN010000423.1:0-8541 GCA_031425515.1 Acidobacteriota bacterium
CGGACGCTGGCACCGCACGAAAGAGCAACGCGGGTGCCATGGCGGATCACGCGAGTTCATTCGGAGAACATCGCAGCCGGCCGGATCACCAGCACGGGCGGCGCTGGACGTAGACAGCTCAGCCGTATCGCGCGGGCGGGAATGGTAGGCTCTGTGCCCATGACCTGGAGACTTTCCGTTCTGCCGCTGGCCTTCTCCGCCCTGGTGCTGCCTGTCGCTCTGGCCGCGCAGGCCACGCAGTACGCTCTCACTTCGGTCGCAGGGCTTCGCCTGCACAACGTGTCGGCCGAACCGGCCACGCTCGAGGGAAGGCAGGGGCTGAAAGTCACCATGACGGCGGACGCCCGCCTGCCGACCGATGAGCGGCTCGCGGTCGTCACCGTCACGGACTTCGGAGACGGCGTGATCGAAGCGGAGGTGGCCGGGGACGTGCAGCCCGGTGCGTTCGAAGGCGCGAGAGGCTTCGTCGGGATCGCGTTTCGCGTGCACAGCGATCTGCGAACGTTCGACGCGTTCTACCTGCGCCCGACCAACGGGCGGGCGGACGATCAGGTGCGCCGGAACCACGCCACCCAGTACATCTCCCATCCCGAATGGACCTGGTCGAAGCTGCGGCAGGACTTTCCGTCCCGGTACGAGTCGTACGTGGATCTCGCGCCGGGTCGATGGACGAAGGTCAGGATTGACGTGCGTGGCGAGAAGGCGCGCCTCTACGTGGACGACGCGAAGGAGCCGACGCTGATTGTCAACGACCTCAAGACGGCGCCGAACGGCAGGGGCGCCGTCGCGCTCTGGATCGACAACGGGACCGTCGCTCACTTCCGGAATCTCTCGATCACGAGGTAGCTGCCCCGGCCGGAGTCAATGCCGATACGGAGATCAATCCTTCATGCGCTCGCCGCGGCCCTGCTGCTCGCTGGCGTGATGACGCTGGGCGATTTCGTCTGGGCTGTGTTTCACGTGCGACACCGGGCTCTCTACGGCGTCGCCCACGGTGCGGTGATGTGCCTCGTCATCGGCGCGGTCGTCGGAGCGCGCGTCGGACGGATCGTCATGGGAACAGTCGCGGGGCCCTTTATCGGCATCACGGCCGCAGCCATGTTCTACCTGCTGGCGCCGATGATGCGGATGAGTGCGATGCTGCCGGCCTGGATGCTCTTCTGGACTCTGTTCGCGATCCTGCAGCGGCAGTTGAGCGCTGAGGACGTCCGCGACTCTGCTCGGAGCGTCGCGGTGCGCGGCCTGACCGCGGCAGTTCTGTCCGGCCTGGCGTTTTACGCGATCTCAGGCATCTGGACGCGTCATGAACCGGCAGGGCCGAACTACGTGGTCCACTTCGCGTCGTGGGGCATCGCATTTCTGCCGGGGTTCGTGGCGCTGTTCGCGTCCCGGCGAACGGCGCGTCCGTGAGCACCAGCCCTGCCGGGTCTGGTGCCGTCGGACATCGACGTCAGCACTTCACGCCGACCTGCGCAGGGTCGTAGGACAAATTTGGCGCCAGCCAGCGCTCGGCCTCCTCAATCGACATCCCCTTCCGGCCGGCATACGACTCGAGCTGGTCACGATCGATCCGCCCCACGTTGAAGTACTTCGCCTCGGGGTGCGAGAAGTACAGACCGCTCACCGACGCCGCCGGCAGCATCGCGAAGCTCTCCGTCAGCACGATCCCCTGCCGCCCGGCGTCGAGCACCTCGAACAGCTTCCCCTTCTCGGTGTGGTCGGGGCAGGCCGGATAGCCATACGCGGGTCGGATGCCCCGGTATTTCTCCGCCACGAGATCCTCGTTCGACAACTGCTCGGACGTGCCGTAGCCCCAGTCCTTCCGGGCCTGGGCATGCAGATACTCGGCAAACGCTTCGGCCAGCCGATCGGCCAGCGCCTTTACCATGATGGCGTTGTAGTCGTCGTGATCGCGCTCGAACGAAGCCGCGAGCTCGTCGGCCCCCAGGCCGGTCGTGACGGCGAACATGCCCAGGTAGTCCGGCACGCCACTCTCGCGCGGAGCGATGAAGTCGGCGAGCGACCGGTTCGGGCGCCCGTCCGCAATCACCTCCTGCTGCCGCAGCATCGGCAGTCTCGTCAGCTCGCTCCGCCGGTCGTCGTCTGTATAGACCACGATGTCGTCTCCGTCGGTGTTGGCCGGCCAGAAGCCGTAGACGCCGCTCGCTTTCAACAACTTGCCGTCGATGATCCGCTGAAGAACCGTCCGCGCGTTCTCGTAGAGCTCCCGCGCCGCGGATCCGTAGACGGGGTGGTCGAGGATCGCCGGGAACCGCCCCTTGAGCTCCCACGCCGAGAAGAAAAAGGTCCAGTCGATGTAGCGCGCAATGTCGGACAGCGGCACATCGTCCAGGTGCCGGCGCCCCAGAAACCATGGGGATGCGATCACGTGGTCGTCCCAGTTGATCGTCAGCCGGTTGGCGCACGCCTGCGCGTAGGTCAGCAGCGGCTTCTGACGGCGGGTCGCGTAGCTCTCCCGAATCTCCGCCTGCGCGATCCGGTTGGCGGCATCGAACTCCGCACGCCTCTCCCCTATGAGGCTCGAGACGACATCCACCGCGCGTGATGCGTCGAGCACATGCGCCACGGGTCCGCTGTACTCGTGCGCGATCTTCACGGCCGTATGCTGCTTGCTCGTCGTCGCCCCGCCGATGAGCAGCGGCGTCGTGAAGCCCCGTCGCTCCATCTCGCGCGCGACGAACGCCATCTCGTCGAGCGACGGAGTGATGAGCCCGCTCAGTCCGATGATGTCGGCCTTGTGCTCGATCGCCGCGTCGAGAAGCTTCGCGGCCGGTACCATCACCCCCAGATCGATCACCTCGTAGTTGTTGCAGCCGAGGACGACGCCGACGATGTTCTTGCCGATGTCGTGGACGTCCCCCTTGACGGTCGCCATCAGGACGCGCCCCTGCGCGGAGGCCGCGCCGGTCAGCCGCTTGCGCTCCTCCATGTAGGGCAGCAGATACGCGACCGCGCGCTTCATCGCCCGCGCGCTCTTGACGACCTGCGGCAGGAACATCTTGCCGGCGCCGAAGAGGTCGCCGACGACCTTCATGCCGTCCATCAGCGGTCCCTCGATGATGTGCAGCGGCTCCTCGTACTGCTGCCGCGCCTCCTCGACGTCCGCTTCGATGAAATCCACGATGCCGTGCACCAGCGCGTGCGACAGCCGCTTCTCGACCGGCGCCTCGCGCCAGCCCAGATCCGCCTCCCGCTTCGTCGCGCTCCCCTTCACGGTGTCCGCGAACTGCACGAGGCGTTCGGTCGCATCCGGCCGCCTGTTGAAGATGATGTCCTCGACATGCTCGAGAAGATCCTTCGGGATGTCCTCGTACACGATCAGCTGCCCGGCATTGACGATGCCCATGTCCATGCCGGCCCGGATCGCGTGATAGAGGAACGCCGAGTGGATGGCCTCGCGCACGACGTCGTTGCCCCGGAAGGAAAACGACAGGTTGCTGACGCCGCCGCTGATCTTCGCGCCAGGACAGGTTGCCTTGATGGCCTTCAGCGCCTCGATGTAGTTCACCGCGTAGTCGTTGTGCTCCTCGAGCCCGGTGGCAATCGCCAGGATGTTGGGGTCGAAGATGATGTCGGTCGGGTCGAAGCCCGCCTGGTCGATCAGGAGCTTGTACGCGCGCTGGCAGATCTGGACTTTTCGCTCGACGGTATCGGCCTGGCCGGTCTCGTCGAAGGCCATGACGACGACGCCGGCGCCGTAGCGATGGACCGTGCGGGCCTTCTGGAGGAAGTCCGCCTCCCCCTCCTTGAGGCTGATCGAGTTGACGACCCCCTTCCCCTGCACGCACTTCAGTCCGGCCTCGAGCACCGTCCAGCGTGAGCTGTCGATCATCACCGGTACGCGCGCGATCTCCGGCTCGGTGGCGATGAAGTTCAGGAACGTGGTCATGGCCTGCTCGGAATCGAGCATGCCCTCGTCCATGTTCACGTCGATCATGTTGGCGCCGCCGCGGACCTGCTCGACCGCGACGCTGACCGCTTCGGTGTAGTTCCCGCTCTTGATGAGGCGCGCGAACTTCGCCGAGCCGGTGACGTTGGTCCGCTCGCCAATCATCTGGAAGTTGCTGTCGGGGCGGATCGTCAGGACCTCGAGGCCCGAGAACTGGGAGTAGTGGTCAGGCGCCGGTGCCGACGTGACGGCGTCGAGCCACGAGCCGGCCGGAAGCGGGCGCGGGGCGACTCCCTCGATCGCCTTCGCGACAGCGGCGATGTGATCGGGCGTCGTGCCGCAGCAGCCGCCGAGAATATTCACGAAGCCGCTGGCGGCGAAATCGTGAAGCAGCGCGGCCGTCTCCGGGGGCAGTTCGTCGTACTCGCCAAACGCGTTGGGCAGCCCGGCGTTGGGATAGCTGCTGACGTAGCACTCGGCGATACGGGCGAGATCGGCCATGTAGGGGCGCATGTCACGCGCGCCCAGCGCACAGTTGATCCCCACGCTGAATGGCTGCGCATGGCGGATGGACACGTAGAAGGCGTCCACGGTCTGGCCCGAGAGCGTGCGCCCGCTGCGGTCGGTGATCGTCACCGAGATCATGACCGGCAGGCGGATGCCTTTCTCGTCGAAGACGTTCTCGATCGCGACGATCGCCGCCTTGGCGCCGAGCGTGTCGAAGATGGTCTCGAGCAGCAGCACATCCGAACCGCCGTCGATGAGCCCGCGGACCTGGACTTCATACGCCGCGCGGAGCTCGTCGAACGAGATGGCGCGGAACGCCGCGTTGTTCACGTCGGGGGAGATCGACAGCGTGCGGTTGGTCGGGCCCATGGAGCCGGCGACGAAGCGCGGGCGGTCGGGCGTCTTCGCCGTCCAGACGTCGGCCGCCTCGCGCGCGAGCCTGGCCCCTTCGAGATTGATCTCGTAGGCGAATGCCTCGAGATCGTAGTCGGCCTGGGCGACGGCGGTCCCCCCGAACGTGTTGGTTTCGATGATGTCGGCCCCGGCCGCGAGGTACTCGTGGTGGATGGCGCTAATCACGTCGGGCCGTGTAAGGACGAGCACGTCGCTGTCCCCTTTCAGGTCCTTCGAATGGCTCGCGAACCGTTCGCCGCGGAAGTCCGCCTCCGTCAGCGAGGCTCGCTGGATCATCGTGCCCATGGCGCCATCGAGGATGAGAATGCGCCGGGCGAGCTGGGCGCGAAGGAGGTCGAATACGGGGCTGTGCATGCTGGGTGATCTTTTCTCTGGCGGCGGCCGTCAGGCGCGCGGCTGTTTCGTACGGTGTCGTGGCGACGCGGCCCGCGCGGACGGGGCGGGCTTGCGGCCGCTGGCAATGAGCACGGTGAACGGGTCGCCGGTCTTCCGGGCGCCTATCGTGATACGGACGTCCCGGAGGCCGGCCTCGGTGAGCAGCGCCGACAGCCGATCGTCGGCGAACCCGAGGCTGCGATCGCCCAGGCGATCCCGCACCCAGGCCTGATCGTGCTCGCGCAGGTCGAGCACCAGGACTCGTCCGCCGGGCCGGAGGACGCGTGTGGCTTCCTGCACGGCGCGGGCAGGGTCGTGGGCGTGGTGCAGCGCCTGTGAGAACAGCGCCACGTCCACGCTGCTGTCGGCGAGCGGGAGCGCATCGAGCTCTCCGCGCTTCCAGACCACGTTTCTGACGCGGCGTCGGGTGGCCAGCGCCCGCGCACGCTTGAGCACGTGCGGCGAGCGATCGACCGCGATCACGCGCGAGGCCCAGCGGCTGGCCTCGACGGTGAGGTAGCCCTCCCCGCAGCCGAGGTCCGCAACGACGAGGGGCGGAAGCAGGTGCCCGAGCGCCCGGGCCCACGCGGCCCAGCTTCGTCCCGGCACGAGCTGGCGCTCGTTGGTGTCGGGCCCTTCGTGCGCGTCGAAGCTTTCCTTCCGGACACGCCGTACTTCCTCGAGCCTGGCCGCGTCCGCGCGGCCGGCAGGGGTCGCGGCAAGCGCGGTGAAGTGCGCCTCGAGCAGGGGCCAGATCGGCCCGAACCCGTTGGCCCCATGCCGGAGGGCGTCCGGCACGCGGTAGTACGAGAACCCCGCTTCGCGCTCCTCGACGATGAGTGCGGCGTCTTTGAGGAGCCCGAGATGCCGCGAGACGCCCGACTGCGCGATGCCCAGAATTCCCGTGAGCTCCGTGACGTTGAGCCGGTCGTCCGCGAGCACCCGGAGGGCCCGGAGACGGACCTCGTCACCGAGCAGGCGGAACAGGGCCGGAGCACTAGTCATATCCACTAATCTACATGTATTGATGTTGGTATGGCAAGCCGAAGGACTGGCGCGGGAAGCCCGTGGCCCGGGCGGGTATACTGCCCGGCGTGGATCTGACGATGTATCGCGCGCCGGCGCCTCACGCCGCCCTGGTGCTCGCCCACGGCGCTGGCGCGGGACAGGCCAGCGGATTCATGGTGCAGGTGGCTTCGGGGCTGGCCGCACGAGGCCTGTCCGTCGCGACGTTCGACTTCCCGTACATGGCTGCCGGGCGTAAGGTGCCGGATCGCGCGCCCGTGCTCGAAGCAGCCTGGCGTGACGCCATCAGTCAGGCACGCGACGCCTTCGTGGGTTTGCCTGTCTATATCGGCGGCAAGTCCATGGGCGGCCGGATCGCGTCACATGTGGCCTCGCAGGGTGGCGTGGGCGCCCTGGCCGGACTGGTGTTCCTCGGCTATCCACTGCATCCGCCCGGACGTCCGGATCAGCGGCGGGACGCGCACCTGCCCGCGATTGCCGAGGCGATGCTCTTCGTGCAGGGCAGCCGCGATGCGTTCGGCACGGGGCAGGAGATTCGCGAACTGCTCGCGTCCCTCCAGCGCGCCAGGCTCGAGGAGATTGTGGGCGGCGACCATTCCTTCAAGGTGCCGGGAGGCGCGGGCAGGCAGGCGCCGGTGCTCGCGCGCATCATGGATTGCGTCGCGGGGTTCACCAGAACCTAGCTAGAAGGGTTCTGCACGGTTCTACGGGGTTCTACGTGGTTCCACGGGGTTGGGGTTCGACGAGGTTCGGGAGATGCAGAGCGGCGAGATAGACGTTCGGCTGATCGCGACGCCGACGCATGGCCGGGTGCTGGTCCGGGAGGCGCGGGCCGGGGCGGCGCGGGGGGTGCTCGTGGGCTTCCATGGCTACATGGAACAGGCGGCGCTGCAGATGGCGCGGCTCACCGCCGTCCCGGGTGCGGATCGCTGGACGCTGGTCTCGATCCAGGCCCTCCACCGGTTCTATCGCGGGCGCACGCAGGAGGTCGTCGCCAGCTGGATGACGCGTGAGGATCGGGAGGAGGCGGTGGCCGATAACCTCGAATACGTCGATGCGGCGCTCGACTCCGTCCCGCATGACGGGTCCACGCGGATCGTTTATGCCGGCTTCTCGCAGGGGGGCGCCATGGCGTTCCGGGCCGCGGTGCGGGGCCGGCGACGAGCCGACGGGGTGATTGCCGTGGGCAGCGATGTGCCGCCGGAACTGCTCGCGGATCCGGCCGCCGTGTTTCCGCCGGTCCTCCTGCTTCGCGGGGCGCGCGACGCCTGGCTGACCACCGGGCAGTTCGCGGCTGACCTGAACGCGCTCGCCTCGCGCGCGCGCGTCCGGGCGCTGGAGTTCGACGGGGAGCACGAATGGAATGCGGCGGTCGGCGAGGGGATCGCGGACTTCCTGTCGTCCATCTGAAGCGTCCCGAACGCGAAACATCTGTCGGAGCCAACGCGACGCATTCAGCAGATATATAGTGATCGGATGCGCGTGCCGTCCGTCCCCGTGTACTCCTCTCCCGCCGAACCTGCGACCCCCGAGGCCGCGCCGGTGCGCAGCCGGCGCCGCGACGAGATTCCCGATCGCTTCAAATGGAACCTCGATGACATCTTTCCGGACTGGACCACGTGGGAAGCCGGCTACAAGACGCTCGAGGGCATGATCGGCCGCTACTCGGAGCTCAAGGGGACGCTCTCGGGAGGTGCGGACCGGCTGCTCGACGCGTTCCGGCTCTCCGAAGAGATGGGCCAGCTCGCCTACCGCGTCTGGTACTACCCGTCGCTGCAGTACGACGAGGATCAGCGCGACAACGGTGTCAACGCCCGACGGCAACAGGTGCAGATCCTCTTCGCCCGGCTTGGACAGGCCGAGTCGTGGTTCAACCCCGAGCTGCTCGCCATCCCGCTCGCGACCGTCCGCGCGTGGATGGACGCTTCCCCGGCGCTCGCGGTCTATCGTTTCGTCATCGAGAACCTCTACCGCCAGCAGGAGCACGTCCTGGACGAGGCCGGCGAGAAGCTCATGTCGCTCGCCAGCCGGCTGGCCTCCGCGCCGAACGATACCTACTGGGCGCTCTCCACCGCCGATGCGAGGTTCCCGGTCATCCGGCTCTCGACCGGCGAAGAGGTCACGGTCTCGTACGGCCAGTATCGCGCCCTGCTGGCGACGCGCCGTAATCAGCAGGACCGCGAGGCGGCGTTCGTGGCGCTGCACGACACCTACAAGGCGACCCTGAATACCTACGCGACGCTCTACAACGGCGTCTGCCAGCGCGACTGGTTCCAGGCCCGCGCCCGCGGCTACGAGACAACGCTCGA
>JANPJN010000424.1:0-9030 GCA_031425515.1 Acidobacteriota bacterium
TCCATGAACGCCCCGGCGACGATGAACAGCGGAATCGCGAGGAGCACGAAGGAGTCCACACCTCCGAGAATCTTGATCGGCAGGATGATCAGGCTCACGCCGCCGATGCCGAGCAGGTATGTCAGGGAGGTGAGCGCGAGCGTGAAGGCGAGCGGCATGCCGAGCGCCGCCGTCACCAGAAATCCAGAGATGAGGATCACGATCGGCGCTGCCCCGGCGGCAAGCGGCACCAGCACCGACGCGAGGGCCAGCGCGGCTGTCCCGAGCGCCCAGCCCTGCGCCGATCGCGTGCGCCAGACCGCGATGCCCTCCCGATAGAGCTGTCCGACGAGGGTCAGCGCCATGGCGACGAGCGCCGCTGGCAGGATCCCTGAAATGGCCGCGCCCGACAGTCCGCTCGCCGGCAGGCGTTCCCCCGCACTCGCCACCGTGAGCCGCCACGCCGGGAGGATCAGGCATCCGAGCACGCCGAGCAGCACCAGACGCAAGCCGCGATCGACGGCGTCGCGGGCGTCCGGACGAAGCAGCCTGAGCAGGGCCGTGACGCGGGGATGCTGGTTCCGCGCCAGCGCCGGCACCGCGCCGACGCACATCAGCCACACGAGGAGGAGCCGCGCGATCTCTTCCGTCCAGGGCATCGGCTGGCGCAGCACGTGGCGCGCGATCACCTGGAGCCCGACGACGAGCGCCTGCGCGAGGACGAGCGCGGCGACGGCCCATTCGAGCGCACGCGCGGTGGAGGAGCGGGAGGCGTCCGGCGTATCTGTCATGCCGTCATGTGCGGATGGCGTCGAGCCATGGCTCGACACCCAGGGCGCGGGCTTCCGTGCGCCAGAGGCGCTCGGCCGGCTCGTGGAACGCGTTGACGTCGAGATCGCCAATCGTCATGCCGCGGGAGGCCAGCGCCGCCATGGCGGCCGCATCCTCGGCAGGGCCCCGCGCCCGCTGCACCGCGGCGGCGTCGAGCGCCGCGCGCTCGATGGCGGCCACGAGATCCGGAGACAGGCGCGAGAGCCCGACGGAGGACGCGAACAGGCCGAGCACGCCGGCGATGTGCCGCGTCCGCGCCATGTAGCGCGCGACCTCGTCGAAGTGCTGCTGCGCGGTGGTGCTGGCGTCGTGCTCGTAGCCGTCGATCACGCCGGTCTGCAGCGACGTGTAGACCTCGCCGAAGGCCATCGGCGTCGGGCTCGCCCCCATCAGTTGCACGGCCTTGACGTAGATCGGCGACTGAATCGTCCGGATCTTGAGGCCCGACAGATCGCCGGCCCGGCCGATCTCCCGCGACCGCGTGATCACCTGCCGGAACCCGAAGGAATCGCCCCACGCAATCGGGCGGATCCTGACCGCGCGCGCCATGTACTCCGCCGCCTCGCGTCCCGGATCGCCATCCAGCACCCGGTGGACGTGAGCCCAGTCCCGCCACAGGAACGGGAAATCGAAGACCTGCAGCCGCGGCGCAACGCTCCCCCAGATCGCCGTGCCGGAGACCATGAAGTCCACCAGCCCTTCCTGAAGCTGCTGGACCACTTCCCGCTCCTGACCCAGCACGCCGCTCGGGAACAGCCGGATGGTCACGGCGCCGCCGGTCGCTGCCTCGGCGTGCTGCTGAAAGCTCTCGGCAAACGCATGCAGGGCAGTCGGCCCGGCCGCCATCGCGTGCGACAGCCGCAGCACCACCGTTCCCGCACGCTCCCGCGCACGGCACGCACCGAGCAGCGCGCCGGCGCCGATCGCCGAGAGCAACGCGCGCCGGCCGGGATCGGGAAGCATGGCGGCGCCATTATGCCGGAGCGGGGGGCTGGTGCGTACACGAACTGTCATCCGGTAGACTCACCCCCATGAAACATCTTCTGGATTTGACCGGCCGCACCGCACTCGTCACCGGCGCATCGTCGGGCATCGGCGCCGCGACGGCGCTGATGCTGGCGGACCTGGGCGCGGCGGTGGCGCTCGGCTATCACGGGAATCGCGCGGGAGCAGAAGCCACACGCGACCGGATTGTGGCGGCGGGGGGGCGGGCGGTGGCGATTCCGTCTGATCTGCGGCGCGCGTCCGAGGCCCGGGCGATCGTGGAGCGGGCGGCCGCGGAGATCGGCTCGCTCGACATCCTGGTGAACAACGCCGGCTCGCTCGTCGTGCGTCGCGCGCTGCGGGATGTGACGGAGGAAGGGATTGACGAGATTCTGGCGCTCAACCTGAAGAGCGCCATCTTGACGGCGCAGGCCGCGGCCGGCCCGATGATCGAGCGCCGCCGCGGCGCCATCGTGAACGTTGTCTCGATCGCGGGGCACACGGGCGGCGGGCCTGGAGCCGGCGCCTATGCGGCGGCGAAGGCCGCGCTCACGGCGTTTACCAAATCCCTCGCGAAGGAGCTCGCGCCGCACGGGGTGCGGGCCAACGCCATATCACCCGGCGTCATCGACACGCCGTTCCACGAGGTGTTCTCGACGCCGGAGATGATGCGAAGTTTCGTCGCGGCGATCCCGCTTGGCCGCGTGGGCACGTCAGCGGAGTGCGCGGCGGTGATTGCGTTCCTGGTCTCCGACGCCGCCAGCTACATCGTCGGCGAAACGATCGAGGTCAACGGGGGGCAGCTGATGCGCTGACCGCCCATCCCTGGCCCGCGCCCGCCAGCACTGCCTTCATCGCATTGACGACCGTGGCGACGACGTAGTCTTCGTCGTCGAGGCTGCTGACGCGGAGGTCCACCGTGGCGAGCCTCGAGGCGCCGGCGTAGTCCGTGCTGACCGTGACCTCGGCGAAGTCCGGCTCTGCGGCGGGCCGCCCCGCTGCGGAGTCCAGGCGCAGGGGGCAGTCCTGGCCGTCCACTTCGATCAGCGCGTTCTCGATTTTCTCCCGCAGTCCGTAGGTGATGACCACGCCGTCGGAGACGCGCCTGAGGGACGCACGGCGGAAGCGCGGCGGTTCGGTGTCCACAGGGGCGGCTGTCTCCGGCTTGCCCATCAGCCAGGCGAGCGCCGCCGCACGATCGGTGAAGGCCGCGATCGTTGCGCCGCGACTGACCGCGAGGTGCGTGATCTCCCGGGCCGCGGGATACGACCGGGCGTCGCAGACGAGGGCAAGCAGCGAGCAGGGGAACGCCGTGGCGAAGAGTCCGGCGAACATGCGCGCCTCGACCGGGGACGGCTGGTAGTCGAGGGCCGTCAGATCGACGAGGATCGGCACCCCCTGGCAATAGTCCGTGTGGTGCTGGAGCTGCTGAAACGCGCGGTGGCCTTCGTCGCTCGTGCCGGCGCCGTAGCCCCGGACGATGAGCAGGCGCGGCGTGGCGCTCGAGGAGATTTCAAACGCCATGGCGCAGCGCCCGGGTCCCGTCGGGTTCCGAGCGGACGAAGCCTCCCGGCGTTTCGCGGAGCACGCGGCGCTGGACGAGGGAGGAGATGGCGGCGTCGCAGATGGCCTGATCGAGGTTCCACAGCCGCGCCGCCTGCCAGCGGGTCAGGCGCAGGTTCGGGATGGCCGAGTACTCGGCTTCGATCTGCATCGAGATGCTCGCAACATCGTCGGAGCCGGGTCGCATCGCGCTGGCGGCGCCGCGCGCCGCACGCTCCCGCCCGAGGGCCAGTTGCAGACGTTCGGCGAGGGCGGCGAATTGATCCGCAGACAGACGCAGGATGGCGTTCTCTTCGCGGAGCCCGCGAATGGTCTCCAGGCACGCCTGATGGGCGACCTGGTCGGTGCTGGAGCGATCGAGCGAGGCGGATCGATCGAGGCTCCGGGCGTCGTGTGCGCGCAGCGGTGCGGTCTGCAGGCGGCTTCTTGGCATCATCGACATGGTGACAGCGGTTGAGCAAGGACCGCGCCGCAGAGATCGAATGGTCAAGTATCAATTTAGCAGCAACTTACGGGCGATGAATCAGGCCATTGGTCCTGGATGTGTTCCGCAATGACACACGACACTCCGGTTGTGAAAGTCGTCCATAGTCATATTGAGTCATATCATTTCGGCGAGTGCAGAGACGCTGGATGCGCGCCATCTGGTCAAACGGCGGCAGCCGGGGATACTATGCCGATGCCGTGGCCCAGGCCTGGGGCGCATACGGCACCATCTCCGCCAACCCGTCCAGGCAGATGCAGCACGGCATCCGCCCGGACTTCTGACCAGGAGAGATTCGCGATGATCGGACTTCGAGTGAGTGGCCGCGCGGCGCTGACCCTGGCGCTCTGCCTGTCGGGCGGAGCGGCTTGGGCGCAGACGGCCGCGCCGCAGACGCCTGCCCCGTCGGCTCCCGCGGTGCAGCCCCCGGCCCCGCAAACGCCTGCCCCGCCGGCTCCGACGGCGCAGCCCCCCGCCGCGCAACCCCCGGCCGCGCAACCCCCGGCCGCGGCGGCCCCGTATGAACCCACGGTCGGCCAGGCCGGCAAGGACGTCGTCTGGGTCCCGACTCCGCAGGCGCTCGTGGACAAGATGCTCGAGATGGCGGCCGTCACTCCCCAGGACTACCTGATCGACCTGGGCTCGGGCGACGGACGCACCGTCATCACGGCGGCCAAGCGCGGTATCCGCGCGCACGGCATCGAGTACAACTCCGACATGGTCACCCTCGCGACCCGCAACGCAGCCGCCGCCAACGTGAGCGACAAGGCGACCTTCGCCAAGGCGGACATCTTCGAGAGCGATTATTCGAAGGCCACCGTGATCACGCTGTTCCTGCTGCCGCAGCTCAATCTCAAGCTGCGGCCAACGCTGCTCGATCTCAAACCGGGCACCCGCATCGTCTCCAACTCCTTCACCATGGACGACTGGCAGCCGGACGAAACCGCCACCATCACCGACGGCTGCACGAGCTGGTGTACGGCGCTCTTCTGGATCGTGCCGGCGAAGGTCGGCGGGACGTGGCGCGTGGGGGAATCGGATCTGGTGCTCACGCAGCAGTTTCAGAAGATCTCCGGCACCCTCGGGGGCGCCGCGATCACGGACGCGACGCTGAAGGGCGACGCCATCGCGTTCACCGCCGGGGGAGCGAAGTACACCGGACGCGTGGCGGGGAACTCGATGCAGGGATCCGCGACCGGCGGGAGCGCGCCGTCCTGGACGGCGACGCGAAGCGTCAGCGGGTAGTCTTCTCGTGCGGGACGGGAGTGGCGTTGGCTCGCCGATCGTCGCCGGATCGGCGGAGGCCGCGCCGCTCTCCCCCCAGCCTGTGCTCCTCCTGCAATTCCACATTGAGGCGTTCGGCGAGAAGGCCGAAGTCGGCGCCCGACTGCCTCAGCGCGGCATTCTCCTCGCGCAGCAGACGGATGAGGGCATGACACTCCTCGAGGGTCTGCGGCAGGGTCAGGCTGTGAGGATCGTTGTGCCCCATGGTTCAGGAGGATGCAGCGTCCGCGCGGCAGATACGATGGCGACCCATCGTGGCGCGGGAGCAGGCGCCACAGAGGAATCAGCTTACTGCGGCGGCTGGTGCGTGGCGAGCCAGGCGTCCGCGAGCTTCTGTTCGAGACGTTCGAGCAGGGCCAGCGGGACGACCGGCTTCACCAGATAGTCCGCTCCCATGGCCCGCGCCTCTGCCTGCAACACCGCGTCGTCGAAGCCGCTGATCACAATCACCGGAATCTTCAGCTCGTTCGTGGCGATGAGCTGCAGACCGTTGAAAGCGCCCAGCCGCACATCCGCAATCAGCATATCAGGCGCGTCGTTCCGGAGCATGCGCCGGCCTTCTTCGAACGTGCTGGCGGTCAGCACGACGTGGCCCGCGTTCTCGATGAGCTGTGCCAGACCCGACAGACAGGCTTCGTCGTCGTCCACGATCAGCACACGCCCCGTCATCGAGGCCTCCTTCGTGACGTTCCGCACTGGTTGTCGCCCACCGGCCCAGTATTGCACAGCTTTCGAGCGAGGGATCGCGGTACCGGTCCCCCGACACACTTCCGATCCGCGACCGGCGCCGTGGTCCTCATCATCGCGGTGACGACACCCAGGCGAGGCCGTCGGGCTGCCTGCCGGCATTGATACGTCCCGTCACCGTGAGGCTTGCGAGATCGATGACGGCGACCGTGTCGTCTGGCGTACAGGCGACGAAGGCGCGCGCGCCGTCCGGCTGCATCTGGATGCCTGCCGCGCCGCGACCGACGGGCAGCCGCTTGATCTCCTTCCGGCTGGCGGTCTCGAGAATCACCAGGTCCGGCCGGCCGAGCGTCGTGACGAGCGCCAGTCTGCCGTCGGGCGTGAACTTGAGCCGGTTCGCCCCGGTCACATTGGCCTGAAGCGTCGCCGTCACTTTCCGCGACGCGACGTCGATGACCGAGACCGTGCCGTCCAGCGCGTTGGCAGCCCAGATCTCGCGCCCGTCCGGCGTGACGTCGAAGCCTTCGGCGCCGCGCCCGACCGGAACATTCGTTTCGTTCCAGTCTGTTTGCGGCGAGCCGCCCCGTCCGGCGCCGCCGCGGCCGGCCACCGCGACCTTCTCGATGAACGTCATGGTGGCGGAGCTCACATTCGACGTCACGATCCACGCGAGGCCTTTGGCGACGGCGATCATGTGCGTGCGGTTCTGACCCGTTCCGAGCACCCAGTCCACCCTGGCCGCGGCCGGGTCGTAGCTGCCGATCACCTTTGAGGCCTCCGCCGTGAACCACAGCTTGCCTTCGGCGAACTCCAGGCCGTGCGGCGCGCGCAGCGGTCCGAGGTCGATGGCGGGCCGTGGCGTCATCGACACGAGATCGACCACACTGATGATGTTGCCTCCGCCGTTGTAATTCGAGATGTACGCGGTGCGTCCGTCGGCAGAGACGGCAATCTCGTGCGGATCGGGCCCTGAGGGTGCGCGGGCGATGACCTGGAGCGTCGCCGGGTCCACGACCGACAGCGTCTGATCGGCCTTGGCCAGCACCAGAAGCGACCCCGAAGGTCTGGTCTGGGCGGTGATCGCCGTCAGGCCAAGGACGACGATCAGCGTTGCGGTAAGCTTCGTGTGCATCACAGTCTCGGCCAGAGAAGAGCGTGGTAGTGATGTATCACATTCCGGAGGGGGCATGCGGATCACACGGCGCGAATTCGTTCGGGGCGCGGCGGCATCCGCCATGGTCCCGCTATCGACTCGTCCGCTACCAGCACAGGCGCCCAGCGCCGTGATGCCTGCCGCCGGGCCCGGCCTCCGGATCGGCATGACCGACTGGAACCTTGGCAAGCGCGGCGACATCTCGAAAATCGCGCTCGCGAGGGAGATCGGGCTCGACGGCATTCAGGTCAGCCTGATTTTTCCCGAGGACGGTACGCCGCACCTCCGGCAGCCCGCCACCCAGGCCGCGTTCAGGCAGGCCGCGCTCGAGCACGGGGTGCAGATCTGTTCGCTGGCGATCGGTAATCCGGGCAAGGCCCGGCTTCCGTTTCATACGAACCCGGCCGCGGCCATCCTGCTCGTCGAAGCGGTGGAGGTGGCGCGAAACCTCGGTACTACGAACATCCTGCTGCCGATCCTGGGCGACAGCCACATCAACATGGCCAGTGCGCGGGAGGTGGACACGTTCGTCGCCGTCATGAAGGAGATTGCCCGGTACGCGGAACGGGCCGGCGTCGTGATCGCGCTGGAGGACTGGATCTCGGCCGAGGACAACCTGCGGATCCTCGACGCCATCGGCTCCGACGCCGTGGGCGTCTACTACGATGCCCGGAACATCAAGTCCAGGCTGCACGATCCGTACGGCGAACCCCGCAAGCTCGGGAAGCGGATCCATCAGATCCACGTCAAGAACGGTCCGGCACTGATGCGTGACGCCGATATCCTCGACTGGCCGAGGCTTGCGCAGGAATATTACGAGATCGGGTACCGGGGGTGGTACGTGCTCGAGACCGATGCGCCGACGAAGGACCTCGTGGCCGATACGCGCGCGAACATCGAGTACGTCCGCCGGACGTTCAGGATGCCGCCAGCCGTGTAACTTCAGCCGTCAGCGTGTCAGGCCGCGCCGGCGTGATCCAGATTCGGCTTGCGCCCGGCGGCCTCGCGGGCAGGCGCGACTGCGTCGCCAGCCTCCTCGTCCACACGCTGCCATCCCATTGACTCACCCACAGCGTCGGGCAGTTGCGCGATCCCGCGGTGGATGAAGAACGCGCCCTCCGCTGTGTGCACAACGCCGCGGACGAGGTGAGGATGACGGAACAGGCCCATGGTTATCGACCTCTGCGTTGGGTGGACGAGCGCGGAGTGGACGAGCGGTGCCGAGCCGACGCGGCGGACGCGACGGCGGCAGGCGCGAGCGTGCGAAGCGTCCGGCCCGGAAAGGCGATCACTTCGCCGCGTCTCGTGTCGAGATGCAGCGGCAGCATATCGGTCCGGTGACCGCAGCACTCGCACACGAACAGCGGCAGACCCGCGTCGTCGATCACGAGATACCGATGCGAACACCCGAACATCGCGGACGCGTTGACGATCATTGACCCGCTCCGGCGCCGCTGACCAAACTCGCGGCTGTGGAAAATTGTGTCATCCGTTCCTTCACTCCTCCATAGGCAAGCTCGATGCCGGCCCGGGATCCCCGGGAATTGCGGCACTTTCAGGGACACGGCCTCGCGCCGTGCCCGCAGTCGTGTCACCTGATTACAAATTCCGTCCCCCAGGGGGACACTCATCTTTAGCGTAAGTCGTTGGTCCACAAGGGGGAACTCCCGGAGTTGGCAGGATCGCCCCTGCGGATGCATCATGCGGATGTGACGACAGTGAACAGGCGGGGGTTTCTGGCCGTCGTTGGCGCGGCGGTGACGACGGGCCCGGGGCTTCGAGCCGACCGCGCGGACCAGGTCTGGCACGCCGGTGTCGCCCGCATCGACATCACGCCCGCGCAGTCGATCTGGATGGCCGGCTTTGCCCTGCGCAAGCAGCCCGCGCAGGGAACTGCGATGCCGCTCTACGCCAAGGCGCTGGCCCTCCAGGCCGGGCGCGGGCCGGCCGCGGTGCTCGTGACCGTCGATCTGCTGGGGCTCACCGCCGCCATCACCGACCGAGTCGCGACGATCGTCCGTCGCCGGCACGGAATCCCGCGCGCCCGGCTGCTGTTCAACGCCAG
>JANPJN010000425.1:0-2215 GCA_031425515.1 Acidobacteriota bacterium
CGATGGATGTGGGACACGCTGCTCGACGTGCTGGGCCGGCCCGGATCGTGGGAGCTGAACGGCGCGCTGCACTACGGCGCGCCGCTGCTGTTCGTTCCGCTCCTGCTGCTCGGCGCGTGGTATCTCTGGCGGCAGCACAGAGAGGCGGGGCTGGTCCTGCTGATGCCCGCGGTGGTCGCCCTGGCGGCGTCATGGGCATCCCTCTATCCCTTCGCCGGGCGATTCGTGCTCTTTCTCCTGCCGGCGCTCCTGCTCACCATCGCCGCCGGCATCGTCCAGGCCGCGCGGGTGACGAGGTCGCGGTGGGTCGGCGTTCTGCTTGCCGTGCTCGTAGGCGTCGTCTCTGCCCGCGCCGCCGTGCGCACGCCACCCCCGCAGCGGCCGGAAGATCTGAGGCCCGTCCTCGAGACCATCGCGCGGTCGCGCCACCCGGGCGACGCGACGTACGTCTACTACGGAGCCCGTCAAGCGTTTCTCTACTATCGAACAATGGCCGGCTTCGAGAGCGGTTCGTACGTGATCGGCCGCTGCAGCCGTTACCACGCCGACTGGATGATTCGCGAAGTCGAGCAGCTCCGGTCGTTTGGCCGCGTCTGGATCGTGGCCAGCCACTCGACGAATCAGGCGCAGGAGATCTCGTCGCTCATCACGCACTTGCGGTCGACCGGACGCGAGCTGGATCACGTGCTGCCGCCCGATGGAGACGATGCGGAGGCGTATTTGTTTGCGTTGAATCCGCCAGTGGGAGCCGTGGGGACGGGCTCCGATGTGTTTCCCGGGACGCCATCGTGGGAGTGCGGCGGGCCGGCGGGCGAGAGCGCGGCGCGGTGAAGAACCGCCTCAGCGAGGATCGCGCTTCTGGCGCGCGTCGAGCATCGGGCCGAAGGGTCCGAGCTGGTGCTGGATCAGAGGGAAGTCGTCTGCAAAGGGAGGGAACGGGGCGTCCACCGGTTTGCGGGCGCGGTCCGGATAGTCACGGTCGCGATTGGCGCGGGACGGGCGCGGCTGGCTGTTGATGTACGCGGCCACGTCCCACGCCTCCTCCACCGAGAGCAGCGGCGCGTCGTGGCGGACGCCGAGCGGCATGTTGGCGCGGATGAAGCTGGCCGAGGCGATGAGCCGGTGCATTCCGGCGCCGTCGTTGAAGCTGTCGGGGCCCCAGAGTGGCGGGAAGATGTAGCCCGCGGCATCGCCCGCCTTGCCCTTGCGCAGGCCCCGCCCTTCGGGCTGATGGCAGGCAATACAGCGATCCACATACACGGTGGCGCCGCGCGCCGGATCCGCAGCGCGGTCGAGGAGCGCCAGAGACGGTGTGCCGCGCCCTTCCACCGGCTTGCCGGGCGGGACTCCTTCGCTCAGGAAGGCGAGATACGCCACCATCGCCTTCATCTCCTTCCCGTCGAGCGGCAGCGGACGGCCGTTCATGCTGCGCTCCATGCAGCCCTGGATCCGATCCTCGATCGTACGGACCCCGTTCTCGCGTGCGCTGAACGTGGGAAACAGACCGTGCACACCCGTCATGGGCATGCCCCAGGGCTGGGTGCCGGCCGCCAGGTGACAGCTCTGGCACGAGAGATTGTTTCCGGCATGGCGCATTGCCGCGTCCGATACCTCCGGCCCGATCAGACGAAACGTTTCGGTGAACAGTGCTCGCCCGTACCGCACGGATTCCTTCCATGCCCCCGGCGGCAGCGCGTCGGCAGACGGCGCGGGGCGTGGCGGCGCGGGCGTCTGCGACCGGACACTGGCCGCGAGCGCGACGAGGGCCACGGCAGCGAGCACGGCAAAGCGGCGGGAGAGGCGGCTGGTCATCGTGGGAATCCGGAGACGTCGGAGGTGCGGGGAAAGTATACCCGCCTCAGTCGGCGGCGAGCGCCGCCCGGGGATCCAGAGATGCGGCGCGACGGGCCGGGAGCCAGGTGGCCACCAGCGCCACCCCGAGGAGTACGGCCGACATGCCCGCGAACGCGTGCAGATCGAGTGGGCTCACGCCGAACAGCCACCGCGCCATCAATCGCGACGCGACAGCGGAGAGCACCAGACCCGCGCCGAGACCAGCCGCTGCCAGGCGCAGGCCCTCGAACACCATCATGCGCACGACGCTCGCGCGCTCCGCGCCAAGGGCCATCCGTATGCCAATCTCGCGGGTGCGGCGGCTGGCCGAGAACGACATGATTCCGTACAGACCGGCCGAAGCGAGCACGAGACCGAGGGC
>JANPJN010000426.1:0-6243 GCA_031425515.1 Acidobacteriota bacterium
AATGACCTTGACGCCGCCTGGGGCAGGAGCGCCAGTGCTGAGAAACCTCGCGATGACCTCTGACATTTTCCCGGGGCGCACAGCCCACGTGGACATGAACTTCATCGGAACTCCTTCCTTCTGATTGTGAGGACGCGTCGCCCCACACGATCGGTGGCCCATAGCTGCCCGACGCAGAGTGGAACCGATCGGCGACGGGGGCATCATACCCCTCTCGTTCCGGACGCCGCCGTCAGGTGGAGCCTCACGTGTGGCCAGATAGGCTGAAGGACGGCCAGGCCCGTTGACTTCGGTTGGCTGCGCTGCTGGTGAAGGTGCCACAACCCGGCGCCTACTTCACGTCGTACTCCAGAAACATGATCCCCGTCGCGGCGTAGAGACGATGGCGCCGCAACTGCAGCGCCATCCGGGGTCCCGGGCTGGCCACCAGGGGAATCCCCCCTCCGAGGACGACGGGAACAATCGCGACGTCCACGCCGTCAACCAGTCCGGCCTCGGCGAGCACGCGGAACAGGTCGCTTCCGCCCCAGAGCCACAGCGGCTTGCCGTCGGCCGCAGTCTTGAGCGCCCGAACGTGGGCGACCGGGTCCCGCGCAAACGTCACCCCGTCGCGCGTGCCTTCGGGCAGCGTTCGGGAATAGACGAATGTCGGCAGTGACGGCACGGGCGATCCCCCGGTCGCCACGAGCACCTCCCACGACCGGCGCCCCATCACCAGTCCGCTGAACCCGGCATACATCGCGGCAAAATCGATCTCGGGATCGGCGACGATCCAGTCGAACTCGCCGTTGGGGCCAGCGATGTACCCGTCAAGGCTGGCGGCGACCGAGTAGCGAAGTGTGCGCATGGATTCTCTCTGCCGGTCATTCTACCCGCGGCCGGCGACGAACTCAGCCTGCAGCGGAGTGAGCCTCTCGTTTGACGAGCGCGCGACGAAACGGTTAGATCTCTGCCATGCATCTCCACCGTCGCGCCAGCCTCCTGGCCCTGTCCGTTCTCCTGTCCGCCGTGCCGGCAGTCGCCGCTGACGAACCGAAACTCCCGGGCATCGGCGCCGCGATGGAGGACATGATCGCCAGAAACGAAGTCGCCGGCGCCGTCACGGTCGTGCTCACCAGAGACAAGATCCTTCACCTCGAATCCACCGGCCTCGCCGACGTCGCCGCGAAAAGACCGATGACGCCCGAGACGCTGTTCTGGATCGCCTCGATGACGAAGCCCATCACGGGCGCCGCGATCCTCATGCTGCAGGACGCCGGCAAGCTCGACGTCCGCGACCCGGTCGCGAAGTACCTGCCGGCCTTCGCCGACCTGAAGACCCCCTCGGGCAAGCCGGCCAACCTCACGATCAGCCAGATCCTCACCCACACCTCCGGACTCGGAGAGGCGACCGGCCCCTCCGCGCAGGAGGCGAAAACCCTTGCCGACCTGGTCCCTCTCTGGCTGGCCGCGCCGATGCAATACGAGCCGGGCGAAAAGTGGAAGTACACCCAGAGCGGCATCAACGCCGCCGCGCGCATCGTCGAAGTCGTCAGCGGGATGACGTTCGACGCGTTCCTTCAGAGAGAGCTCTTCGATCCACTGGGGATGAAGCACACGACGTTTTACGTGGGCGACAGGGAA
This sequence comes from Acidobacteriota bacterium, assembly GCA_031425515.1. GTDB lineage: Bacteria > Acidobacteriota > Vicinamibacteria > Vicinamibacterales > 2-12-FULL-66-21 > JALZOC01. The sequence continues at coordinate 1,624 of JANPJN010000426.1, forward strand.
CGCGCGCAGCGCGTCACGGCCTACGCGAAGAACAAGGAGACAGGCGCCCTCGAGGCGGTCGCACCGCGCGCCGAGTTCGGTCCGCGCGATCGGCCGGCACAGGGCCACGCCGGACTCTACTCGACGGCGCTCGACTACGCGCGCTTCTGCCAGATGCTGCTGAACGGCGGAACGCTCGACGACCGCCGTTATCTCAGCGCCACCGCCATGACGTTCCTGACGACGCCGCAGACAGGGGAGCTGCCGACCGGCTTCTTCCAGACCGACACCTGGGGCAATCGCGGCGCGAACTATGGTTGGGGCCTCGCCACGTCCATCCTGCGCACGCCGCACGAGGGTGTGGCAGCGACGCTCTCGCCCGGCACCTACGGCCACGGCGGGGCGTGGGGCACCCAGGCCTGGATCGATCCAGTGAAGGGCGTGGCCCAGATCCTGATGGTGCAGCGCTCGAACTTCCCGAACAGCGACGCGAGCGACGTGCGCCGAGCGTTTCACGACGCGACGGCACAGGCACTGGCGATCAAATAGGATCCGAGCGGTGCGTCCGACGCACCTCAACTACAGCCCGTCCGTCGGCAGCTGATTCATCGCGGGCGGTTTCCTAATACCCAACCGGGCACGGCATTCGTACGTCAGAATCCCATATGCGCATTCGGGTCCCCTCGCTCGTGCTCTGCCTCCTGCTCCTGCACACCCTCGGAGCCGTCGCCCAGGACGCCCCGACGCCGGCGCCCGCAGCATCCACCGGCGCGGTTCGCGTGTTCCTCGACTGCAGCTTCGCCTGCGACGAGAACTATCTCCGGCGCGAGATCACCGTCATCGACTACATGCGCGATCGGAAGGATGCCGACGTCCATGTGCTCGTCACGCCGCAGATCACGGGCGGCGGGGGCACGGAGTACACCATTCAGTTCATCGGGCTCGGCCGATTCGCAGGCGTGGAGCAGACGCAGAAGTACCTGGCCCCTCAGACCGCCACGCAGGACGAGAACCGGAGAGGCATTGCCGAGGTGCTCAAGCGCGGCCTGGTCCGGTACGTCGCCGACACCCCCCTCGGGTCCAGGATCAAGGTCACCTTCGCGCCGGACGCCGCAGCAGACGCCGGGGCGCCGCCGCGAAAAGATCCGTGGAACCTGTGGGTCTTCCGGGCGAACGTGGGCGGAAGCTTCAACGGCGAGCAGTCGAACACGAGCCGATCGCTCAGAGGCTCGGCCTCCGCCAACCGGACGACAGACGACTGGCGGGTGAGCCTCTCGACGAGCATGAACTTTCGGCAGAACTCCTTCCAGCTCGAGACAGACGTCTTCACGTCCTCCAACCGCAACGTGGACACCAATGCCCTGGTGGTGAAAAGCCTGACCCCGCACTGGTCGGCTGGCCTCGTGGGGGAGCTCGGTTCGTCCAGCTTTCTCAACTACGACCGGCGCATCCGCGTTGCCCCCGGCCTCGAGTACAACTTCTTTCCGTACTCGGAATCGACACGGCGGATGCTGACGCTGCAGTACACCGTCGGCGCCGACAGTCTCGACTACAAAGAAGAGACGATTTACGGCAAGCTGACGGAGCAGCTCCTCGACCACAAGCTCGAGACCTCGCTGAGCCTGCGCCAGCCCTGGGGCACGACCTCCGGCTCGGTGGAGTTCTCGCAGTATCTGACGGCCCCCGACAAGTACAGCGTCTCGGCCTTCGGCTCCGCCAATGTCCGCCTGTTCAAAGGATTTTCCTTCAACGTCTTCACGAACCTGTCCCGCACCCGGGACCAGATCTTCCTCCGGCGCGGAGAGGCCTCGACCGAAGAGATCCTCGTTCGCCAGCGGCAACTGGCCACGGGCTATCGCTACTACGTGAACTTCGGCATCTCCTATTCCTTCGGCTCCATCTTCAACAACATCGTCAATCCCCGCTTCGGCGGCGGCGGTGGCAACTTCTTCTTCATCGACTGACGAGTGACCGGTGCGGGGGTTTCGCCGTCCTTCACAGCGGACATCATGTGTCGCCTCCCGGTGCCAGCCCGCGAGCCGACCCCATGATTCACGGGCGTTCCCAATGGCAGAGTTGTTGCCCTTCACCGGCCCAGCGGGCCGGCGCCAGCTCAGGCCGCAGGGAGACATCGTCATGACAATCAGCAAGCGGATGGTGGCGACAGGCGTGCTCGCGCTCGCCATTGCCGGAACCGCGACGGCGGTCGCCGCCGGACAGGCGGAACGCCGACGCGGCGGACGCGCGAGTGAGGGACAGGCACGGGAGCGCTCCGCTCCGCAGGGGAATCGCGGCAGCGACCAGGCCGCCCGGGCGCCTCGCCCGGAACAGCGGCCCGACTCAAACGCGCGCGACAGCGGGCGCGACCAGCGGAGCGCCGGCGAGTCGCGTGGGAACCCCGGATCCCGCCCGTACGCCGTCGAGCGCAACGATCGCCCGCGCCCCGACGCGCGCACCTACGACAACAGCCGGGGCTCCGACGACCGCGGATCCAGCGACAGCCGAGCTTCCAACAATAGCCGCGGCTCCAACGACAACCGCGCCTACGACAACAGCCGTGGTTACGGCAACGGCGGCGCCTATCGCAACGACAGAGGCGCGCCCCCTCGCTACGGCGCCCCCACTCGCTACGGGTATGCCACGCCCCGTGCGGTCCCGCGCGGGAGTCCCCTGCGCCGGTACTACGGCTCGGGCGGGCACCTCACCGTGTACTTCGGGATGGGTTCCGGCTACCGGTACGGCTCGCCCTACGACGGCCGCGTATATGGCTACTCGAACCGCGCACGCGCGTACGGGGCGCGCTATTTCAGCGACGTCCGCCTCCGCGTCCGCCCGCGCGACGCGGCCGTCTACGTGGACGGCTACTACGCCGGGATCGTGGACAACTTCGACGGGATCTTCCAGCGGCTCACGCTCGAGGTCGGCCCGCACGAGATCGAAATCGACGCCCCGGGCCTGGGTTCGCAGGTGTTCGACGTCTACGTCGATCCGTCGCGCGACATCGACCTCTACGCCGATCTGCACGCCTATCGTCCCTGACGAAGACCTCTTCAAGGCCGGGCTGCTGCACGACGCATCAGCCCGGCCATTCGCTAATCTCCCACCCCGAGCAATCCCACCCCGACCGCCACGCGAACGGCTGTGCTCAATCCGCCGCGCGGCTTCACCCGTAGGCAAGGGGAGAGTCCGTCCCAGACCAGACCCCATCAATCGTCCCCCGCGAAGGAGTGTTCCCCGTGTCCAAATCTGAAGCCCTGAAGAGCCTTGTCGGCAACCCGCTGCACCGCCGCGATTTCGCGAAGAAGATCGCCACGGGTGCGCTGGCCGTGGCCGGCGCCGCCGTGCTGCCCGGCGCCGCGGATGTGCTGGCGCAACGACTGACCGATACCGACATCCTCAACTTCGCGCTGAACCTCGAGTACCTCGAGGCGGAGTTCTATTCCGTCGCCACGACCGGCCAGCGCATCGGCGAGGCCGGTGTCGGCATCACCGGCAAGGGGCGCGCGGGCGCGACGGTCGGCGGCGCCAAGGTGTCGCTCGACGACTTCACGGCATTCACCGCGATGCAGATCACCCTCGACGAACAGGCGCACGTCAACTTCCTGCGCGCCGCGCTCAAGGGAGATGCCGTGGCCAAGCCGGAGATCAATCTCGAGGCGCTCGGCGTCGGGTTCCGCAACCAGGCGGAGTTCCTCACCGTCGCGGCCATCTTCGAAGATGTGGGTGTGAGCGCCTACGGCGGCGCGGCGCCGCTCATCGACAGCGCGCAGATTCTGGGGGCGGCCGCCCAGATCGCGCTGACGGAGGCTCAGCACGCCGGGGTCCTGCGGTCGCTCGTGTCGCGCGCAGCGCTGGTCATCCCGCAGGTGGACGGCAAAGCCATCCCCACGATCGGCAACCCCAATGGACGGCTCTTCTTCGTGGACGGTAACGGCCTCAGCGTCGTCCGCACCCCCAGTGAAGTGCTGAAGATCGTCTACGCGGGCGGCTCCGCCTCCGGCGGGTTCTTCCCGGCCGGTGTGAACGGCACCATCGCGAGAGCATAGAGGTCAGGTGCGGGCAGGGAAGCGGAAGGCCTCTTTCCTGCCCGCGTCGCCAGGTTCCAGTTCGGAGTTCCGCGTTCCGGCTCCCGGAGAAACGTCGGGATCGGGATCCGGGCCGGCCCTCAGCGGGCGGTGGGTCTAGGGGCGGTTTCGGCTCCGGGTGCGAACAGCCTGCCGAAGTAATCTCCCTCGTACCAGCGCGCGCGCCCGGTGGCGTCGGCAAGTATTCGCATGACGCGGTAGTTCAGTTCGGCAAACTTCGCGCCGGCGCTCCATCGAATGGGCTGGGAAAGATCATCGGACGGCTGGTGGTACCGCTGGCTCAGAAATCTGCCCCACGCCTCGGTGCCGCCGTTCGACATTCCCGTCGCCATCATCACGGCCGGCACGCCGGCTTTCGCCATGGCGTAGTGATCCGATCGCACGAAGACCGCCTGCTCGGGCATCGGGTCCGGCGCCAGTGCCACCCCCATCTCCGCCCCCGCCTTGCGCAACGCCTCCCCGAGCGTCGATCGGATCACTACGCCATGGCGAAAGCCGGCGTGCCGGCCGTGATGATGGCGACGGGAATGTCGAACGGCGGCACCGAGGCGTGGGG
>JANPJN010000427.1:0-6349 GCA_031425515.1 Acidobacteriota bacterium
GTGACCAGCTTGAATTGATCGTATTTGGAGGACATCTCGAGCTGAAAATCGTACCACAGGTACGTCAGCCGCCCTTTTTCAGGTTCGCGTAGTAGCCCTCGCGCGTGCGAATCCTGGCGCCCTTCAGATCGGGCCGCTTGAGCTTGATCTCGACCTTCCGCCACGCTCCGTCCGCCCGCTCGTCGGTCGAGGAGTAGCCCAGGCTGTAGCGCGCATCGATCTCGCGGCGAATGCGATCGTAGAGCTTGTCCACTTCCTTGAGATTGACCGGGAAGAGCGCCTGCCCGCCCGTCAGGGCCGCAAAGCGCTCGAGTTGCTGCCGCTGGGCGATGGCCGCCGATCCCTGGTGCTCGAGATAGCCGACCGCATAGACCGTGACGTCCGAGGCGCGCAGCAACTCGATGACGTCGCCCTGGTTGAGCGCGCTGCGCGTGTCCCCCCCATCGGTGTACATCACGAGCACCTTCTGGCCGGTCTGGTTCGAGGCGCCGTCAAGGTAGACCCCGAGGGCATCGTAGAGGGCGGTGTAGCCATCGGGTTTACGGCCGCGGATGCGTTCGATCAGCCGCGGATACTCCGCTGCGCCGAAGCGCGCCACGCGCACCTGGGTATCGAAATCCACCAGCGTGATGTCCACCGCCTTCTCCAGGGAGTCGAGAAACCTGATGGCCGCGGTGCGGACATCCTTGATGTCCTCCTCCATGCTGCCGCTGGTGTCGAGCAGGAACCCGATATGGAGCGGCGGTGCGGTGCCGAGACCCTCGCCCGCATCCGCGCCGCCAGCGGCGAAAAACTTGATGGTCTGGGCCTTGCCCCGCTCGGTGACGATGAAGTCCTCCGCGGTGAGCCCCGTGATCGGGATCCCCTGCCGGTCGGTGACGACCACGCTGAAGTTGACCAGGTCCACCTCGGACCGGAACGTCTCCTGCGCGCGCGCGCCGGTGGGGACGGCCGCCAGGGCGAGAAGGACAAGGACCCGGAGGATCGGGCATCACATGATCAGAACACCTTGAACGCGCTGATGCGCATGACCTGTGTGCCGAGCGTGCCGTCGCTGTTCACGCCGCGAAAGCCGTAGCCCCATTCGAGCGCGAGCAGCGTGCCGAAGGGGGCGGGCACCTCCGCCGCCGCGCCGACCCCGGTGTAGTTCCGCAGCCGTCGTCCGAACCCCGGATCGCGCACGGCCGCAGAATCGACGAAGCCGTCGAAGCGTGCGAACTTGCCGGCCGACCAGGCGAGCGCGGTGCGCACGACCGCGCCGCGGTCGTAGCGGATGAGTGCGGACGGGTAGCCGCGCAGCCGGTTGTCGAACGTGCCGAAGGTATAGCGGCTGAAGCGATCGAGATCGCGTCCGCTCATCCACGCCCCCTCGACACGCGCGACCACGCGCGGCGTGATCACCGCCGAGCGGGTCAGCGACGCGCCGTAGCGTTGAAAGGTGCGCTGGGACGGCCGGTAGTCGCCGGACCCCGGAAAGCCCCACGCCCGCCACCCGCTGCGCGTCGCGGGGTTCCACCAGACCGATCCGTTCCACCCGCTTCGCTGCGCGTCGAGCGCCAGCCGCGCGCCGTGAGCCAGCTGACTGGCCGGTACGCGGAAGTCCGGCGCCGTGAGATCCCCGCCTGCCAGGCGAGTGTAGTCCAGGTCGTAGCCGAGCCGCACCGAGATGAGCGGCGTGAGCGATCGCAGCAGCCACACCGAGGCCTGCCCCGGCCGCTGCCGGATGTTCTCGGGATAGATCTCGCGGCCGTTGCGGAACGACCGATCGTTGTAGGACGACGCGATGCCGACGGCGCGGCCTGCGAGCTGCCAGCGGCTGCCGCCGAGCGAGGGCACCGAGAACGCGAGCTGGCCGTAAGTGCCGCCGAAGAACACGCTGAGCTGCGTGCCGGTGCCGAACAGATTGAAGTCCACGTAACTCAGGCCCGCGAACGGGAGCGGCACGGAGATGTTCGGATCCACGATCACGCCGACCGCCAGCGTGCGCACACGACTGGCGCGCCCGGCGACCTCCGGCTCGGCCTGCACCCCCGCGGCGTCGGGCCGCGTCCGCTTGAGATAACGGAAGCCCTCGGCGGTATCGCGAAGCATCACGGCGTCGGAGGCGAGCGAGGCCTGCCGCCGCGCGGCGAAGTCGGCCGGATTGATGTCGTGGCTCGCCATCGACATCACGCGATGAATCGGCGTGCGGTACGAGGCGCCCTCGTACGTCTGGCGCACATCGGACCGCGCCAGCAGCCAGATTCCCTCGGGCACCTGACGGAAGTCGTCCACCTGCTCCGAGGCGACGATGGGCCCCTTGAGGCGCGTCTGCGCGGCCGCCACGCGCACCATCGCGAAGCTGTCCATCGCAATCCACGCCCGCCCCCTGTATAGGGACGCGGTGCCCGACGGCTCGAACTCGACGACGTAGCAGCGGGTGCCGTCGATCGTGTCCTGCCCGGCAAGGCGGTACTGGTAGACGTCGCTGAGCAGGATGGCCAGCGGCGGAGACGCGACCCGTTCAGGCTCGATGATTGGCAGCCGAGGTACACCGCTGCCGCGGAACTCGATGCCGTTGATGCGGATCGCGCGTTGCTCCAGCTCGGTGATGCCCCCGCCGGTGAAGAGCGTCGTGTCCGAGCTGATGGAGACCGGCGCGGGGAAGCCGGGGGCTTCGAACGACAGCGTCAGCGTACCCTGGGAAATGAGGTGCGTGACGGCCGCGGCCTGGCGCGCGGCCGCGGCCTGGTGGCGCGCGACGATTTCGTCGGCCGTCAGCGAGCGCGCGCCCACGACCTGCACCCCTTCGGCGAACTGCTCGCGCCCCTGCGAAGGGATCCGGACGACGACGTCCCCGGAGGCGAGACGCACCTGCTGCAATCCCGGCGAGGCGGGGTCGATCGCCACGGCGGCCTCCGGCGGACACCCTGCCAGGAAGACGACGATCTCGAGGGTGGTCGGGTTCTGATAGGCGAGCGCCGGCGTGTCGCCACAGCCCGCGCGCACCTGGGGAGCCGGCACGAGGCCGGAGGGCAGGATGCCGGCCGCCTGGACGGTCGCGGCGATCACTGGGCCGGCCGCCGCCTCGTCTGCGGGCATCGGCCACAGCCAGCGGGTCACGCCGGCCGCCCCGGTCACGGCGAGCGCGGCCGCGAGAGATGTCGGCGGCTCGGAAAAAGTGCGCCACACGGCGGGCCCGCCTGTGTCGGACGGGGGCGGTCCGAGCCAGACGACGATGTCGAGGTAGGGCGCGAGGTCCTGAGCGAGGAGCTGGGCCACGAGGGCGGGCGGGGCCACAATGCCAAACTGGCCGCCGGTCTTGCCACCGGCGCGGAAGGCGGTGCCGAGCGTCTTCAGCCCGAAGGCCAGCTGCCGCACGTCGTCGTCCGCCGGGACGGCCGCGAGGTCGATGAACAGGCGGTCGGTCCGGGCGAGCACGTCGGATGAGAGCGGTCCGGCAGGGAGCCCCATGGTCAACAGCCCTGCGCGCCCACCGCGCTCGGCGATCAGGCGGAGACCGTCGAGCGCCTCCGCCTCGCCGCCGACGGGCGTGCGCAGGATGACGTCCAGGCCGTCGAGCTGGGGCGGCAGCAGCGAGACCTGGCCGGGCGTGAGCACCGGCGCGAGGCACGCCGCGCAGAGGGGATCCTGCGCCGCGGCTGGAGGGGCGGCGGCGAGGCAGAGGCCCGCGATCGCCAGGATGAGGAAAGCTCCGTGCAGGCGGCGGCGGGCGACGGCGTATAATCTGAGTTTGGTCATGTTCATCAAGCGCCCCTGACATGCGGGTCGTCGCCATCTGCCAGGACGAGCTCGTCATCCGATCGCTCGACTCGGTGCTCCTGCCAAGCTTCGAGCTCGAGTTCCTCGTCGAGAGCAAACCGCTGGCCAGGCGTCTGCACGACGCCGGGATCGAGGCCACCGCCGGGGATCCCCGGCGGGTGGACACCTACCTCAAGGCGGACATTTCTCCCAGCACCTGCTTCATTCTCGAAGACAGCGGCCGGCGGAGCCTGAAGAAGGTGCTCGGCGCGATTCGCGATGCCGGCGGCACGCTCGTATACATCCTGCACACCGGCCCGACCAACGGCCGGACCGAGGCGTCGCGTGCGGAACTGACCGACGTCACCCATCTCGATCTCCCGGAGCTCATTCGCCCGACGCTGGTCACCGAGCTCAGCCGTTCCATGACCCGCGCGCGCGTGCAGCAGTACCAACGCTACTTCGCCGATGCAGATCGCGTGCTCATTCTGCTCCACAACGATCCGGACCCCGACGCCCTCGCAAGCGGCCTCGCCCTGCGCAACCTCCTCCGACGGACCAAGACCACCGCCATCATCGGCGCGGTTCAGGGGGTCACGCGGCCGGAGAATCTGCGCATGGCGAACATGCTCGACATCCATGTCGAGCATGTCACGCCCGCCTCGTTCCACGAGTACGACCGCATCGCCACCGTGGACGTCCAGCCGCATTACTTCGGCGGCATGCTCGAGCGCGTGGACCTCGTCGTCGATCACCATCCCGAGCAGACCGGCTACATCACCGTCTTCAAGGATATCCGCGCCGACTACGGCTCGACCTCGACCATCCTCACCGAGCACCTGCGCGCCGTGGACGTGAACATCTCGGAGCGCACCGCGACCGCGATGCTCTATGCCATCAAGTCCGACACGCTGTTCTTCGCCCGGCACACCAACCGGGTCGACCTCGAGGCCTTCACGTTTCTCTACCCGCTCGCCGACGCCGCGCTCATCCGGAAGATGGAGGGGGCGGAAATCACGCTGGAGCGGTTGAACTACGTGACGCGGGCGAGCCAGAGCGGGATCATGAAGGACCAGGTGTTCTGCGCCTTCATCGGCGAGGCGCCCCGGGAGGACTTCATCCCTTACACGGCCGACTTCTTCCTTCAGCTCGAAGATGTGAAATGGACGATCGTGGCCGGCGTCGTCAATGGCTGCCTGATCGTCTCGGTTCGCAACCTTGGCTACTCGCGCAATGCCGGCGAGTTCGTGAAGCGCTGGTTCTCCGACATCGGGAGCGCCGGCGGCCACCGCGCCATGGCGAAGGCGGTCGTGCCGGTGGACAAATTCCGGCAGAAGTTCGGGGAACTGCAGGGCGACGCCATCACGGCGCGCATCGCCGAGATGGCCGATCAGTTCCTCCGCGAGGCCGCGGCCGACAAGAAGAAGGAAGCGATCGCTAAATAGGCGCGCCCAGCGCCTGATCCAGATCCGCGATCAAATCCTCGACATCCTCCAGCCCCACCGACAGACGGGCCATGCTGTCGGTCACGCCGGCACGCGCCAGCTCCTCGGCCGAGTGCCCCCACTGCGACGTCAGGACCGGCAGGCTGCAGAGGCTCTCGACCCCGCCCAGACTGGCGGCGCGGCGAAAAAGGGTGAGCCGGTCGAAGAAGGCCGCGGCGCGCGCGTAGCCGCCCCCAAGATCCACGCAGACCATCCCGCCGAAGCCGTGCATCTGCCGGCGGGCCAGCGCGTGATCGGGATGGGTGTCGAGACCGGGATAGTGGACCTCACGCACCCGGGGATCCGTCGCCAGCCATCTGGCGACCGCGAGCGCATTGGCGTTCTGGCGCTCGACGCGGACGCTCAACGTCTTGATGCCGCGCCCGAGTGCGTAGGCGGCGTGGGGATCGAGCACGCCGCCAATCAACTTGCGCACGTCGATGGCCTTCGCCATGAGCGCCGCCGGTCCGGCCAGCGCCCCCGCGGTCACGTCGCTATGGCCGTTCAGATACTTCGTCGCGCTGTGCATCACGACGTCCGCGCCAAGGGCGAGCGGCTGCTGGTTGATCGGGCTCGCGAACGTGTTGTCCACCACCGTCAGTACGCCGCGGGCCCGGCACGCGTGCGACACGGCGGCAATGTCGATGCAGCGCAGCGTAGGGTTCACCGGCGACTCGAACCACACGAGCTTCGTGCGCTCCGTCAGGATCGACTCGGGGTTGGCGAAGGCGTCCAGCGGAACGAACCGCGGCTGCACGCCGAACCGCGACAGCAGGTCCGACAACAGATGCAGGGTGCCGCCGTAAATCGCGGCGCAGCACACGACCTCATCACCGGCCGACACAAGCGCCATCAGGGCCGTCGTCGTCGCCGCCTGCCCGCTCGAGACCAGCAGCGCGGACTCGGCCCCTTCCAGACGGGCGATGCTCTGTTCGACCGCCACCACCGTCGGGTTGGCATACCGGGAGTAGATGTACTTCGACGAGGTCCCTTCCTGGTACGCGCGCACCTGGGCGGCGCTATCGAAGGTGAACGTGGTGGTCTCGTAGATCGGCGTCGTGATCGACCCGGCGGCGTCGGTGCCGGGGTGTCCCTGGATGATTGCGGTCGCTGGCTTCATGAAG
>JANPJN010000428.1:0-3943 GCA_031425515.1 Acidobacteriota bacterium
TCGAAGTCCGCGACGTTCCGGACCCGAAGATTCTCAACAGCCGTGATGCCATCGTCCGCATCACCTCCACGGCCATCTGCGGCTCGGACCTTCACCTCTACAACGGCTTCATGCCGACGATGATGAAGGGGGACGTGCTGGGCCACGAGTTCATGGGCGAGGTCATGGAGCTGGGCCGCGACGTGAAGAACCTGAAGGTCGGCGACCGCGTCGTCGTCCCCTTCACGATCGCCTGCGGGAACTGCTGGCACTGCACGCACGAGCTCTTCTCGCTCTGCGAGAACTCGAATCCCAATGCTGCTCTGACCGAGAAGCTGATGGGCCACGCGGGCTCCGGCGCCTTCGGCTACTCCCACCTGACGGGGGGATTTGCCGGCGGACAGGCGGAGTTCGCGCGCGTGCCGTTCGCCGACGTGGGCCCGCTGAAGATCGAGAGCGGCCTGTCGGACGAGCAGGTCCTCTTTCTCTCCGACATTCTGCCGACCGGCTACATGGGCGCCGAGATGTGCCACATCCAGCCGGGCGACACGGTCGCGGTGTGGGGCTGCGGACCGGTCGGCCTCTTCGCCATCAAGAGCGCGTTCCTGCTCGGGGCGGAGCGGGTCATCGCGATCGATCGCTTCCCGTACCGGCTCGAGATGGCGCGCACGAAGTGCGGCGCGGAGACGCTCAATTATGAAGACGTCGACAGCGTCAGCGAGACGCTCATCGAGATGACGGCCGGACGCGGGCCGGACTCCTGCATCGACGCCGTCGGCCTCGAAGCCCACGGGCACGGCGCGGAGTACATGATCGATCGGACCAAGCAGGCCCTCGCCGTGGAGTCCGACCGCCCCATCGCGCTCCGACAGGCCATCATGGCGTGCCGGAACGGCGGCACGATCTCCATCATCGGCGTCTACTCGGGCTTCGTCGATACTTTCCCGCTCGGAAGCCTGATGAACCGCGGGCTCACGATCCGCAGCGGGCAGTGCCACGTGCACCGCTACATGCGGCCGCTCCTCGATCGCATCGAGAAGGGCGAGATCGATCCGACGATGGTGATCACGCACCGGATGTCGCTGACAGACGCGGCGAAGGGGTACGACATCTTCCTGAAGAAGGAAGACGGCTGCGAGAAGGTCGTGCTCACACCGTAACCGGGGGCGGGGATCGCGGCTGGCCGCAGGGCCGGTCGTGATCCCCCGGCTCATTGCTGCTGGTCGAGCTCTTCCTGGACCAGCGGATCGTTCTCGAGCAGCAGCGACCACTCCTCATCCGCCGGCACGTCATCGTCGGCTGGCAGCAGCGTTTGCGACGGGGCGACCCGAACGCGGACCTGGAGTTCGGTGTCCGCTCGTCCCTTCATCGTACCGAGTGTCGGGGGCACGTCGGCATAATCACGGCCGGCCGCGGTGCGGATGTGTCGGCCTCCTGCCACGAGGTTGTTCGTCGGGTCGAAGCCCACCCATCCCAGACCAGGCAGGAGCGCCTCGACCCAGGCGTGGGTGGCGCCGTCGGACGAACGGTCCTGGTCCTCCTGGCCGTGATGCAGATAGCCGCTCACGTAGCGGCAGGGGATGCGCAGCCCCCGTACGATCGCGATCATGATGTGCGTGAAATCCTGACAGACCCCGCGGCGGGTACTGAGGCTGGCTTCGATGGGAGAGTTGACAGCCGTGCTCTTGCGGACGTAGTCGAATGCCCGATGGATGCCGACGCTCACCTCCCGGACCAGCGTGAGCGGATCCCGGCCGTCTGCGCGCTCCACGCCGAGCTCACGCGCCAGGTCCTCGAGCGGAGGTGAGGGGCGCGCGTAGTGGCTCGGCATCAGCATCTGCCAGTGGTCCCCCTCGGCGATCATGCGCTCCAGGTCGCCCCACGACTCCCATGGCAGCTCGTCTGGCAGCGGCGGCGGCGGCTCGAGATTGACGAGGGCGTCCGCGACGATCGTCAGCTCGCGGTGATGCTGGGGGAGGTCGAAATGGTGGACCTGGTTGCCCACGTGATCCTGGAACGTGAAGATGCGCGCGCGGGGGTTCACCGACAGGCGGAACGTGAAGCAGCGCTGCGTGCCTTCGCTGAGCGGGTGCATGCGTACTTCCATCACGCTCTGCCAGACCGACCGGCTGTAGCGGTAGCGCGTCAGGTGGCGGATGGCGTAGAACATCAGCCCTCGAAGGCGACCTCGATTGGATAGTCGATGTAGGCCTCGTGGACGGCCAGGTGCAGCGCGGCGCACTGATCCAGCACGCCGTTCAGGAAGGCGTGCAGGTTGCCCTCCATCAGCTCCGACATCGGTGTGAAGGTGAGCGACGCGCGCAGCCGTCCGACTATCCGCTCGATCCGGACCCGCTTCCTGGCGCTCGAGCTCTCCGTGATGACTTCGAGCGAGGCGTGCATGCGATCGACCGAATGGCGCACAGAGTAGGGAAACTGCGGGTGGACGAGGAGGAACGTCGCGATGCGCGTCGGCTGGAGATCGGCGGTGAAGGCCCGGCAGTACGACTCGAAGGCGGCGCAACTGGCGAGCAGAGTGACCCAGTCCAGATCGTCCACCTTGCCGGGCGTCGAGAAGTAGGCGTCGAGGAGCATGGAGATGGCGCACGCCCGCTCGGTGAACTTGCCGAGCTGCACGAAGCGCCACCCGTCGGCATGGCTCATCGTGGTTTCGGTCGCGCCGTAGAAGCTGTAGGCCCCTTCGCGCACGAGTGCGACGAGCCGCATGACTGCGGCGGCGTCCTGCGGATCGACATCCGCGTTCGAGATCTCGTGGTACAGCCGATTGAGCTGCTCCCACATCTCCGAGCTGATCTCGTCACGGACCTGCGAGGCGTTCTCCCGCGCCGCCGCGATGCTCGACACGATGGAGGAACGGTTCTCGCGATCGATGGCGAGTCGTCCGATCGACACCTGCGGATCCTGATCCTTCGCATCGACCGGCAGGCCGAAGAACGTCAGCGCCCGGTACCAGCGCTGGTCGTGGGCGAACTCGCCGCGACTGAGCATCAGGCTGTGGGTCGCGTCGATCGCGCGGGCGCAGCTGTCCGCCCGCTCGAAGTAGCGGCTCATCCAGTAGAGGCTGTCGGCGACACGGGACAACATGGCGTCAGCCCTGGAGGACCCAGGTGTCCTTCGACCCGCCGCCCTGCGACGAGTTCACGACGAGCGACCCCTTGCGGAGCGCGACCCGCGTCAGCCCGCCCGGCACGATGGTCGTCTTTTCGCCATAGAGCACGTACGGCCGGAGGTCCACGTGCCTGGGCTCGATGGCGCCGTCGATGAAGCAGGGGGCGGTCGAGAGGTTCAAGACCGGCTGCGCGATGTAGTTGCGCGGATCGGCCATGATGCAGGCCCGCATGGCGTCCTGCTGTTCGCGCGAGCTGTGGGGGCCGATGAGCATCCCGTACCCGCCGGACTCCCCTACGGCCTTGACCACGAACTCGTCGAGACGGTCGGTCACGTGCCCGCGCGAGGCGGGATGCGACATCAGCATCGTCTCGACGTTCTGCAGGATCGGATCCTGATCGAGGTAATACTTGATGATCGCCGGCACGAACGCGTAGATGGCCTTGTCGTCCGCGACGCCCGTGCCCAGCGCATTCGCGAGCGTGACGTTCCCGGCACGGTAGGCGCTGAAGAGGCCGGGCGACCCGAGCGCGGAGTCGCCCCGGAACGCCAGCGGATCGAGAAAGTCGTCGTCCACCCGCCGGTAGATCACGTCGACGCGCTGCAGCCCCTTCGTGGTCCGCATGTACACGATGTTGTCGTGGATGACGAGGTCCCGCCCCTCGACCAGCTCGATGCCCATCTGCCGGGCGAGAAACGCGTGCTCGTAATACGCCGAGTTGTAGACCCCCGGCGTGAGCAGCACCGTCGTCGGATCGACGCAGCCGTCGGGCGCCAGCGAGCGCAGCGTGGAGAGGAGCACCTGGCTGTACTGCTCGATCGGGCGCACGCCGTA
>JANPJN010000429.1:0-2202 GCA_031425515.1 Acidobacteriota bacterium
CGAGGAAGTGGACCCAGGGCGCCGCGTCGATGCGACGGACGATCCGCATGCCCAGGTGCTCCACATACCACGCCGCCATGGCGGCCGGGTCGGAGACATTGCACGCGATGTGTTCGATGTTCAGCACTGGCATGAGCGCACCTGCACGTCGTTATTTCCGCCCGGCGGCCGCCGGCTCGATGCGGCCAGCGAGCTCGTCCGCCAGCCACCCATTCACATCGTCCACCTGCTCCTGCGTCGTGCGGTGGCCCGTGTCGTAGGCGAGCATCAGGCGCTTCGGGGCCGCGATGACGTTGTAGGCCGAGTACATCGACGTCGGCGGACACGTTTCGTCGTTGAAGCCCCAGGAGTAGAGCCCCGGCACCGTCACGCGGCGGGCGAAATTCACGACATCGTAGTAGCCGGTCGTGGCGATCTTGGCGTCGCTGCGGTGGACATTGGGCCCGTCCGTGGCGCGGAACATGTGGGGCCAGCCGCCCGCGCGCTCGTGCACGTAACCGGTGACGTCCGAGAGCGCCGGATAGTACGCGGCCAGCCGGGTGACGCGCCGATCGAGCCCCGCCGTGACGATCGCCAGCGCGCCTCCCTGGCTGCCCCCGGTCACGCCGAGGTTCCGGCCGTCCCACTGCGGCAGCGACGTCAGGAAGTCGTTGGCGCGAAGCGTCCCCGTGTAGACGCGCCGATAGTAGTAGCGCTCCCGCGAATCGAGGCCGAACGTCGGATAGCCGCTCAGCCCGCCGCGGGCGAGGCTGTCGTAGACCTCCTGCGGCTGAATCACCGGAATGCCGTGGATGCCGATCTGAAACGTGATCAGGCCGCGTCCGGCAAGCTCCGCGAGGCCACGGTACGGCCGCACGCCTGCGCCCGGCACACTGAGCAGCGCCGGATACTTCCCCGCCGCGCGCGGCATGCAGAGGATGCCGTACAGGCGGCTGTCGCCGCCCGTCAGCCCGACGTTCTGCAAGTTGATCTGCGAGCAGTCCGCGTCCGCGGTGCCGTAATCAGGTAGCGGCGTCCACCTCGCGTCGAGCGGAAGCGCCGCGAGGCGCGTGCGCTCCGCGTCCCAGAAGGCGTCGAAGTCAGGCGGGTTCACCTGCGTCGGCTGAATCCGCTCCGGGGCAAAACCGGCCGTTCCGACACCGCGATAGGCGCGGCCGTCCACCTCCGCGGTCGCCACGAGTCGCAGGAACCCCGGCGCGGCCATCGTCCCGCCCGCAATCGTCAGCGGCGCGGTCCCGACCACGGCGGTGGACTGGGTGAGCGGCGGCAGCATCTCCGGCCCGACGCCGTACCGCACTGTCGCGCCCGTTGCCTGATGGCCATCACGCACGACGTCGATGCGGAACGTGACCGGGTCGCCCGGCTGATACGTCCAGTCCGCACGGTCCGGCGTGACCGTCACGGCCACGCGACTGAACGGCTGCCGCGGCGTCTGCGCGTGCGGAGCGCTCGCGAACCAGGCGACGACGAGGAGGCAGGCCGCGAGGGGATGGCGTGGAAGCCGGAATCGCAGGGTCATTCGTGTTCAGCCAGGGGGTGCAGGGATCCGAGCGGCGGTGTGGTCGCGGGGATGATACTTCAGGTTCAGCGTCCGAAGGTCCACCGCAGGCCGGTCGTGACACGCAGGTCGCTGCCCCCCGGATCGGTCATCGGCACGACGAGCGTCCGGGCGTTAGCGCAGGCGTGCCGCGATCGGCAGGCGCCGCCACCGCCCGTGCGCCAGGAAGACCGCCATCAGGAACAGTACGAGTGTGATCGCGGCCGAGCCGAGCTCGCCGCGCCACAGGTGAAGGACAGTCGCGGCGACCGTGACCATCATCACGCCCGCTGCGGCCGCCGGGACGAGTCCTGGCAGAATGCGCGTCAGTCCGGGCAAGGTGAGACCGACGGCGGCGAGCACCTCCGCGACGCCCAGAAACAGCTGGAACCAGCGGGGCAGCATCGCATTCATCTGGACTGCGATGTCGGGTGGCGGCACCAGGAACATCACGCCGTGCGCCAGGAAAACCAGCGCCAGCAGCGCCTGCAAGACCCACAACGTGATGTTCATCATCTCCTCCTCACGAGAACTGCGACGGCGCCGCTACGCTCACGTTTGCGCGCGGCCGACCCGCGCCGGGCCGGCTGCTCACTGACCGCCGGCCGCGCCCCTGGCTGGCGCGGAGGCAGGCTCTATCCGCACCACGCCCCCGGGGTTGGCGT
>JANPJN010000430.1:0-3740 GCA_031425515.1 Acidobacteriota bacterium
GCCACGCCTGCTGTTTCCAGGCGTCCGCGACATCCGCGGCTATCAGGCGATGTACAGGGATTTCGCCGCCGCCATCCGCGAAGGCCGGCCGCCTGAAATGAGCCTCGAGCGTGCGATCGAGGATCAGGCGCTCATGGATCAGGTCTACGCCACGGCCGGGACCGCCGCGCCGTGACCGATCACTTCGACGTCATCATCATCGGCACGGGCGCCGGCGGCGGCACGATGGCCCACGCCCTGTCGGGCACGGACGCGCGCATTCTCATCATCGAGCGGGGTGACTTCGTGCCCCAGGAGCCGGAGAACTGGGATCCGGATGCGGTCTGGAAGAAGCTCCGCTACCGCACGACCGAGCGCTGGCTGGACGAGCGCGGCCACGAGTGGACGCCCTACACGCACTACGGCGTCGGTGGCAACACCAAGTACTGGGGCAGCGTGCTCTACCGCCTGCGCGAGCAGGACTTCCACGCCGTCGAGCACGCCGACGGCCTCTCCCCGGCCTGGCCCATCTGCTACGACACGCTCGCCCCCTACTACGAACGCGCCGAGCGGCTCTATCACGTGCGAGGCCAGGACGGCTTCGATCCGACCGAGCCCCCCCGGGGCCCATATCCGTACGCGCCCGTCCCTCACTCGGCCGGCATGTCGGCCATCGTCGAGCAGCTCCGCGCGCAGGGGCTCCATCCCTCGCCGCTCCCGCTCGGCCTGCTCCGGCCGGGCGAGGCGGACGGCTGCGTGCTCTGCAACACCTGCAACTCGTTTGTCTGCAAGCTCCACGCGAAAAGCGAAGCCGACATCTGCTGCGTCCGCCCCGCGCTGCAGCGTCCGAACGTCACGCTCTGGACCAACGCGCTCGCGCGCCGTCTGACGACGGACACATCGGGACGGCGGGTGGAGGCGGTCGAAGTCGAGCGCAATGGAGAGGTGCGGACAGTCTCCGCGCCGGTCGTCGTCGTCTCCTGCGGGGCGGTGAACTCCGCGGCGCTCCTGCTCCGGTCGAAGTCCGACCGCCACCCCGCGGGGCTCGCGAACTCGTCCGGGCTCGTCGGCAAGCGCTACATGGCCCATCTCGCGACGATGATGCAGGGGTTCCATCCGTTTCGCCTGAACGCCACCGTGTTCCAGAAGACCGTGGCGATCAACGACTTCTATCTGCGCGGGCCGCACACGCCATACCCGCTCGGGCAGATTCAGTCGCAGGGGCGCACCCACGGGGTGATGGCGCAGACCGCGTATCCGTGGATCCCGTTGTGGCCGTACGAGCAGTGGGTGGCGCGCGGCGTGGACTGGCTCGCGATGTCGGAGGATCTGCCGCGCGAGGACAACCGGGTGACCGTCGAACCCGACGGGCGCATCCGTCTGCGGTATCGCCCGAACAATCTCGGGCCGCATCGGATGCTCGTCGCCGAGGCGACGAAGATCCTCAGGCGGCTGGGCTTCTGGCTCGTCGTGAAACACTCGCACGGCCGGACGAACACGACGCACCAGTGCGGGACGCTCTGCTTCGGCACCGATCCGCGGGAATCCGTACTCGATCCCTTCTGCCGCACGCACGATATCGAGAATCTCTTCGTCGTCGACGCCTCGTTCTTTCCCTCGTCTGCCGCGGTGAATCCGGGGCTGACGATTGCGGCCCAGGCGCTCCGGGCGGCGGACCACATCATCGACACCGAGCTCTCCTGACTGGAGTCTTCCGCGTGAACATACGATCCTTCAGCCACGCCGGCATCACCGTGTCCAGCTTCAACCGGGCGGTGGCCTTCTACTGGGACATCTTCGGGTGCCCGCTCGTCGGGGTCGCCGACACGCCGCCCGAACGCGTGCGCGCGTTCTTCGGAGTGGATGGCGATGCGCCGTCGTGCCGCATTGGCTGGATTCGCGTGCCGGGCGGGGCGGTGCTCGAGATCTTCGAGTTCCAGCCGCAGCAGCCGGCGGTGCCCATCCCGTGGAACCGCGTCGGCCTCACGCACATTTCCTTCAACGTGCGGAACCTGCGGAAGTGGCACGCCGAGCTCACGAGACGCGGCGTCGAGTGCCTCGGCGAGCCCGAACGGTCGCCCCGGGGCCATTCGTTCTTTTTCTGCAAGGACTTCGACGGGAACCTGATCGAGTTGATGGACCTCGGCTACATGTACTACGTGCTCGACTGGCTGGGTCCGCTCGGCGGGTGGATCTTCCGTCGCGGCATGTATCGCAAGTACTACGAATCGGCGCCGGCGCTCGAGCCACACCGCGCGCCGGGAGACTCTTCGGTGGGTCTTACGGCACGACATCGGGTTCCTGACTAGAATCCAGCATGCAGCGATTCCTCCAGCGTTGTTCCGTCGCCATCGCCAGCCTGGCGGTCGCCGCCGGGCTCACAGCGGCCGGCGCTCGTCTGATGGCCCAGGCGCGGCCCGCCGCGGCCCCGGGCAATCATGTCGTCATCATCACGCTCGACGGCTTCGCCGGGTGGGCGCTCGACGACCCGCATCTGCCCGTGCCGACGCTGCGCAGGCTGGCGGCCGCGGGAGCCGTGGCGAAGGGCATGGTGCCGGTCAATCCGACCGTGACGTGGCCGAACCACACGTCGATCGTCACCGGGGTGACGCCGGCAAAGCACGGCGTGCTCTTCAACGGCAGTCTGCTCCATTCGCCCGGCGCGCCGCCGCGCGTCGAGCCGTGGATCGACAAGAAGGAGATGGTGCGCGTCGAGACGCTTTACGACGCCGCCCACGCGCGCGGGCTCACCACCGCGCAGGTGGACTGGGTCGCGATCCACAACGCCTCGACGATTACGTGGGAGTTCCGCGAGCGTCCTCCGGCGGGCGGGGGAGGGGCGATCGCGGCGGAAATGGTCAAGGCCGGGCTCGTGTCGCAGGCGGACGTGGACGGCTTCGCGAGCCGCAATATTCTCTTTCGCGACTCGATCTGGACGAAAGCGGCCGCGCACATCCTCCGGCAGCACCGGCCGAACCTCCTGCTGTTCCACCTGCTCGCGCTCGACTCCGCGCAGCACCGGTATGGACCGCGGACCCCGGCGGCCATGAACACCATGGCGTGGCTCGACACGCAGGTCGCCGAAATCTTGCGGACGCTCGACGAGACCGGACTGTCTGCGCGGACGACGGTCTTCGTGTTGTCGGATCACGGGTTCAAGGCGGTGAAGCGGCAGATCCTGCCGAACGCCGCGTTCCGGCAGGCGGGGCTGCTCGAGGTCGCCGACGGGAAGGTGACGAAGAGCCAGGCGTACAGCGTCCCCGAAGGCGGCAGCGCACTCGTGTACGTGACCGTGCCCGATCCCTCGGGCGCCGTGCTCGGACGCGTGCGGCAGGCGCTCGCCGGGATCGAGGGGATCGACAAGGTGGTGGAGCCCGCGGAGTACGGGACGTACGGGCTGCCGCTGCCGTCCGCCAACGATCAGATGGGTGCGCTCTTCCTCACGGCGAAAGAGGGGTACTCGTTTGCGGGGGGTGCGACCGGCGAGGTGGTGATCGATACGCCGGACGGCAGCCTCGGCTCGCACGGATACGTCGCGACCGATCCCGACCTGCGGTCGCTGTTCATCGCGTCAGGGCGCGGCATCAAGTCGGGGGTCGTGCTCGACAGCGTCGACAACATCGACGTCGCGCCCACCGCCGCCCATCTACTCGGCATCGCTCTCAAAGGCGCCGACGGCAGAATCCTCACCCCCCTCCTCCGCTAGGGGGACACTCATCTTTAGGCTAAGTTGTTCATTCTAAGCACCTTCCGCACCTGCC
>JANPJN010000431.1:0-2170 GCA_031425515.1 Acidobacteriota bacterium
GTGTCCTCCGTGCTCGTCCGTGTTGCTCTTGGAGGGCAGCCCGTTGGCCTCCTCGTCGTCGGCGGTTCGTCACGCGTGTGATCCGTGGGTGGCGCGCCGCGGGTCGGGCATCGGTCCGCGGCCATGATCCCCGAGCGTCCGCGGCCGACATTTCTGTTAACATCCGTGCGATGAAAGCCCGTCTGATGAAGAAGTTCGAGGACGAGATCCACGCGCTCGACAGGGAGCTCAAGACGGAGCTGCCCCGCGAGATCCAGCGGGCGCGGGAGCTGGGCGACCTGCGGGAGAATGCGGAGTATCAGGCCGCGAAAGAGCGCCAGCGGCTGGTCGAGTCGCGGATCAGCATGCTGCAGAAGCGCGTCAGCGAGATCTCGCTGATGAATCTCGAACGCATCCCGCACGGTAAAGTCGGCTTCGGATCGACCGTGCACCTGCGCGACGAGGCGTCGCAGACGGTCGTGTATCAGCTCGTGATGCCGGAAGACGCCAATGTCGATCAGGGGCTGATCTCCACCGCGTCCCCGATCGGCCGGGCTCTTCTGAACAAGGAAGAGGGCGACGAGGTCAAGGTCGTCACGCCGAACGGCGGCCGCGAGTTCGAGATCCTCAAGCTCATCACCATTCACGACGAATAGGCTGCCCGGTGTCACCCTCCGCCAAGCCGTCTGACCCGCCGGACCGGTCGTATTCGACGCGGCTGCGCACCGCCGTCGTCCTGACCGGGTCGGGCACGGCGGGCGCCTACCATGCCGGCGTCCTGCGCGCGCTGCACGAAGCCGGGCTGAAAATCGACCTCGTCGCCGGACGCGGCGCCGGCGTGGTCGGCGCGTTCTTCGCCGCGGTGGACGGCGGCGCGAAGCTGTGGGACGCCGACGGCATCTGGCGCGGAGCGCGCGCGGCCCGGTTCTACGGATGGCGCCCGCCGCTGAAGGTCGCGGGATGGGCGCTGGTCGCCGCCGCGGCCATCTTTGCGATTCCACTCGCCGTGCTCGCCGGCGCGGTGCTCGTGGGGACGACGGGCCTGCTGTTGACGCTCGTCGGGCTCGAGCGCGCCGGGGGATTTCTGCGGACGCACTTCAGCCTCTGGGTCGATGCCCTGTTCGCCCCCACCGCTCTGCCGACGATCATTCCGCGTCTCGTCCTGTTCGCGCTGCTTGTCGGCGTCGCGGCGCTGGCCGCCGCCCTGATCTCGGCGTCGCTGCACGCCCGGGCGCGGCGCACGCAGCACGGCACGCTCTGGCGTCTCATCGGCTCGCCGCTGACCTCGTCCGCCCTCGTCGAGCACGTGGCGGCCGACCTGTGGAACCTGATTCGCGGCGCCGCGCCGCTCGCGGCTCCGCAGCGCCCGGAGCTGGCGCGCCGCTACGTGGAGCTGCTCGCCGACAATCTCGGGCAGCCCGGTTTCCGCGAGTTGCTCGTCACGGTGCACGACATGGATGCGAGGCGTGACCTGGTGTTCGCGATCCTGGGCGAGACGCATCGAGCCCGGTTCTTCGGCCGCCCCGGCGCGGCCGAGACCGCCAGCCGTGCGCTCGAGGCCTTCGACCTCGCCGCCGTGGGACGCGACCATGCCCTCGACGCGCTGGCGGGTGCGCTGGCGCTCCCCGTGGCCACCGAACCCCACCTCGCCACGTTCTCGCCGGAAGGATTGTGGCGCGGTGAAACGCACCGCCTCTGCGATCGTCCGGGGTCCCTGGCGCGCCTGCTGCACGAGGTGGGGCAGGCGGGCGCCGAGCAGGTCATCCTCGTCAGCCCGTCGGCGCCCCCGGCGCGCGCCCACGAGCTCCATGCGGGCCGCGCGGATCTGCGCGGCCGCGCCGGCGAGCAGCTGGGGGCGTTCGAAGCCGCCGGACTTCGCGACGTGATGGAACAGTTCGGCGGACGTTTCAAAGGGCTCTTCGTGATCCGTCCGGCCCACAACCCGATCGGTCCGCTCGACTTCGGCGGGGTCTACGACGAGCGCTCCGATCGCCGTCTACCTCTGGCGGTGCTGGCCGACCGCGGCTACAGCGACGCCAACCGCCAGTTCATCGAGCCCGTGGTCGGGGCAGGCGGCGAGCGCATCGACGCTTCGCCGTCCGCTGCTGCGGTCGCGTCAGGCCGGGCCGTCAGACAGGAGCCTTCATGAAGCCAGCGACCGCAATCATCCAGGGACACCCCGGCACCGACG
>JANPJN010000432.1:0-8076 GCA_031425515.1 Acidobacteriota bacterium
TTTCACGCTGCCGAGCCAGGCCTATCCGGGCACGCAGCACACCTACTGGGTCTACGTGCCGGCGCAGTACGACGCCGCCGTGCCCGCGAGCCTGATGATCTTCAACGACGGGCAGGCGTTCAAGAACATGGAGGGGGACGCGCGGGCGCCCAATGTGCTCGACAACCTGATCTACCGTCGCGAGATCCCGGTGATGCTTGGCGTCTTCATCAACCCGGGGCGCACGCCTGAACAGCCCGAGCCCACGCCGCAGGAGTGGGGCGACCGTACGACCAACCGGCCGACGGAGTACAACTCGCTCGACGACCGGTACCCCAGGGTCATCGTGGACGAGCTCATGCCCGCCCTCATGAAGGACTACAACATCTCCAAGGATCCCGATCGCCGCGGCATCGGCGGCGCGAGCTCGGGCGCCATTGCGGCCTTCACGGTGGCCTGGCATCGGCCCGACCACTTCCGCAAGGTCCTCAGCATCGTCGGCAGCTTCGTCAACCTGCGCGGCGGGCATGCGTATGCGGATCTGGTAAAGACGACGGAGAAGAAGCCGATCCGGGTGTTCCTGCAGGACGGGCGCAACGACAACCGCGGTGTGCGGGACGGGAAGTACGACCAGAACCGCGACTGGTTCTTCCAGAACATCCGTTTGATGCAGGCGCTGACGGAGAAGGGCTACGACGTCAACTACACGTGGGGGATCGGCCGCCACGGGCAGAAGCAGGGGGGCGCCATCCTGCCCGACATGATGCGCTGGCTGTGGCGCGACCACCCCGTCTCCGTGGACGTCAACGACACCGTCGAACGCAGCTTCCGCACCCCGTAGGCACCCGCGAGGGGGACACTCATCTTTAGGCTAAGTTGTTGATTTCACACGGACGATGGGTGGCATGGGCCGGATCGGACCAAGGGGCAGCATGGCGAGGATCGGGAGGATCTGCGGGGCCGTCATCGTTGTTGCGGCGCTCGCCATGGCCGGGTGCCGGCAGAGTGCGCGGCCGGAAGAGGGAACCCCGCCGGTGAACCCCTTCAATGCCGATGTCGCCTTTCTCCGCCAGCATTCCGACGTGGTCCTCCTCGAGGACGGCTCGGGCGCGCGCGTGGCCGTCGCGCCGCAGTATCAGGGCCGGGTCATGACGAGCACCACCGGGGGGCCGGACGCGCCCAGCTTCGGCTGGATCGGACGGGCCGCCATCGAGGCGGGTGCGAAGCAGCCGCACATGAACGTCTTCGGCGGCGAGGACCGCTTCTGGCTCGGCCCGGAAGGGGGCAGGTACGCGCTGTTCTTCGCCCCGGGCGATCCCTTCGATCTCGATCACTGGCAGACGCCGGAGCCGTTGGACTGGGGTCCCTGGCAGACATCGAGCCAGTCATCCACGCAGGTGGCGTTCCGGAAGCACATGTCGCTCGTGAACTACTCGGGCACGCGGTTCGACCTCGACGTCGACCGCACCGTCCGCCTCCTGACGCGCAGCGAGGCCGCGGGCCTTCTCGGCGCGTCCACCGGCGGCGCGCTGCGCATCGTGGCCTTCGAGTCGTCCAACACGGTCGTCAATGCCGGCACGACGGCATGGCGGCCGGAGACCGGACTCATCTCGGTCTGGATCCTCGGACAGTTCATCCCGTCGCCCCGGACGACGATTGCCATTCCGTTCGCAGGCGGGCCCGAGTCCACGGCGGGTCCCGTGGTGAACGACAAGTACTTTGGCGCGGTCCCCGGCGACCGTCTGACGACAACCGACGACGTGATCTTTTTCAAGGGTGACGGCCAGAGCCGCGGCAAGATCGGGCTGTCGCCGACGCGTGCGCTCGACGTGGCCGGGAGCTATGACGCCGCCAGCGGCGTGCTGACCCTGGTGCAATACAGCCGGTCTCGAGGCAACACCCGTTATGTGAACTCGATGTGGGACCTCGGCGCGGACCCGTACGCGGGCGATGTCATCAACAGCTACAACGACGGGCCCTCGGCGCCAGGCAAAGCGCCTCTCGGGCCGTTCTACGAGCTCGAGACGTCATCGCATGCGCTGGCGCTCGGACCCGGCGAGCGGTATACGCACGTGCACCGGACGATGCACGTGAGCGGACCCGAGGCGGAGGTCGATCGGGTCGCACGCGCTACGCTGCGGGTCGGCCTCGAACAGATCCGAACGGCGCTCTCGTCCCGATGACGGGACAGGAAAGGACCGTGTATGAACCGTCGTGACGCCCTTCGATCCCTCTCCCTTGCCGGCGGCGCGTCGCTCCTGGGCCCGGCGGGTGCGTTCGCCCAGACCGTCAGCCCTGGCACGAGCGCGGCCGAAGCGCAGGCGCTGAAAGGCACCGGCCCGATCAAGATCCGGAACATCACGTCGATCCTGACGGCGCCCAACCGGATCAGGCTCGTGATCGTGAAGGTCGAGACCACCGAGCCGGGTCTCGTGGGCTGGGGCTGTGCGACGTTCACGCAGCGCGCGCTCGTGGTGCAGACGGCCATCGAGCAGTATCTCAAGCCGTTCCTGATGGGCCGCAACGTGGACGAGATCGAGGACATCTGGCAGTCGAGTTATATGAGCTCGTACTGGCGCAACGGCCCTGTGCTGTTCAACGCCATGAGCGGCGTGGACATGGCGCTCTGGGACATCAAGGGCAAACGGGCCGGGATGCCGCTGTACCAGCTGCTTGGCGGCAAGGTGCGGCACGGCGCTGACTGCTACTACCACGCAAGCGGCAACAGCTTCACCGAAGTCGAGGACAACGCGCGACGGGCGATGGAGCAGGGCTTCCGCCATGTGCGCGTGCAGGTCGCCACCCCGGGATATGCGGGATACGGAGCGGGCGGCCCACGCCCGGCGGCCCCTCCCGCGGGCGCTCCTGCGGAAGCGGTGGGACCGACCAATCCCGGTGCCATCTGGGAGCCTGGGCCCTACGTGCGCATGCTGCCGAAGTTCTTCGAGCATCTGCGCACGAAGCTCGGAGACGACGTCGAGTTGCTGCACGACGTGCACGAGCGTGTGACGCTCAACCAGGGCATCGCACTCTGCAAGGCGCTCGAGCCGTACCGGCTGTTCTTCCTCGAGGATCCGTTCCCGCCGGAGGAGAACGATCATTTCCGAATCCTGCGGCAGCAGACCAGCATTCCCATCGCGATGGGTGAGCTGTTCAACACACAGCACGAGTACCTGCCGCTCATCAAGGAGCGGCTCATCGACTTCATCCGCATCCATATCTCCCAGATCGGGGGCTTGAGCCCGGCGCGGAAGGTCGGCGCGCTCTGCGAGTTCTTCGGCGTGCGCACGGCGTGGCATGGCCCGGGTGACGCCTCTCCGCTCGCACACGCGGCGCAGCTCGCGCTCGAGCTCGCGAGCTACAACTTCGGGGTGCATGAAGGGGGCGGGTTCCCGAAGGAAACGCAGGAGGTGTTTGTCGGCTGCCCCGAGGTGAAGAACGGCTACATGCTGGCGCGCGAGAAGCCCGGCCTCGGCATCGAGGTGGACGAAAAGCTGGCGGCGAAGTTCCCGATACCGGCAGGGCCGCCGAACTTCGACTACTCCTGGGGCAACACGCGTCGGAAGGACGGCACGGTCATCCGGCCGTAGCCGGCTCAGGACTCGTGAGCAAGGACGTCAGCGACGCCTCGATCGTCATCCCCCCTGCGGACGCCATTCGGCTGGGACGGCGCCGCACGGCCGATCGGATCTTCCGGGGGGCGCTCGCGTTCAACGCGGTCCTGACGCTGTTCTGGATCTTCATGTTCACGACGCAGCGGCAGGCGATCGTCTTTCAGCGCTACAACATCGACCGCGTCTCGATGCTGAACGTCGTGTGGGGGATCCTCTTTTTTTACGTGATCTGGGGATTCATCTGGTTCGGCGTGAAGACGGCGCTGCTCCGGTGGTTCGTCGGCTTCTCGGAGGAGGAACGGCGTCAGGCGTTCTCGTCCCGCATGGACGCCCCCTTCGACGTGGCCGGATTCGTGGCGCGATACTCCGAGCGGCGTATCCGGATCGCGGACATGATCGGCCGGCGCGGCCGTTTCGTCACGCTCGCGATGGCGGGGTTCTATTACCTCTACACCCGGGTCGCCGCGGATCCCTCCCCGACCTTCGCGACCGCGTTCCTGCAGGACAACCTGTTCGACGCCATGATCACGAGCTGGGTCTTTCTCGCCTTCTATTACGGCAATGGCTTTCTCGCAGCCGCGTTCTACGGATCGCAGTCGCGCGTGATGGACGGGGTGCTGGCCCGCGCCAACTGCCTGTTGATCTCGACGCTCTGGACGGCGTTCAAGTTCGTCATGGTGCCGATCGGCGCCGGTCTCGCGACGGTCTTTGCGCCCGCGCAGTTCGCCCTCGTCTTTGCCCTGATCTGGGGGTCCTACATCGTCGCGGACGGCCTCGCTGAAGTGGGCGGATCGATCTTCGGCCGTCAGACGCTGCGCGTCTGGGGCAACGGCGACGTCAATCGCAAGTCGATCGGCGGGACGGTCTCGGGGTTTGCCGGATCTCGTTTTCTGTTCGTGGATCGTGACGGCCTCCGGGCTTGGCGCGCCATGGCTCGCGCTCGGCTTCGTCATCTCGGTGTCGAACACGCTGCTCGAGCTCTTCTCTCCGCGCGGCACGGACGACTTCTTCATGGCGACGGGCAACGCCCTGCTCTGCCTCGCGTTCGGCGCGTTCGTCCTGTGAGCAGGGACACCGCCGGGCGGGTCCCGATCGTGTCCTCTGGGGACGGCCTGAGCCGGCGCGACTTTCTCCGGACCGCGGCCGTCACCGTCGTCCTCCCTCTGGACTGGGTTCCGATCGCCATGCCGATTCTCGATTGCCATACGCACTTCTATGATCCCGGCCGTCCACAGGGCGTGCCGTGGCCCGGCAAGGCCGATACGCAGTTGTATCGTCCGGTCTATCCGAAGGAGTACAAGGCGCTGGCCGCGCCGCTCGGCGTCACCGGGACGATCGTGGTCGAAGCGAGCGCATGGGTGGACGACAACCAGTGGGTGCTGGACCTTGCGGCGGACGACCCGTTCATCACCGGCCTTGTCGGACGGCTGGAACCTGGGCAGCCAGGCTTCGCGGCCGGTCTGGCGCGATTTGCGGGGCATCCGCTGTTCCGGGGCATTCGCGTCAGCGGGCGTGATGTCGCGAGGCTGATGGATCCAGCTGTCCTCCGGGATCTCGAGACGCTCGCCGGGCGCGGCCTCGCGCTCGACGTCAACGGCGACGTCAGCTCGCTGCCGGTCGTCGCGGCCGCCGCGCGGGCGCTGCCTGCCCTGCGAATGGTGATCGACCATGTCGCGAACGTCGCGATAGACGGTCACGCCCCTCCGCGCACGTGGCTGGACGGCATGGACGCCGTGTCGCCGTCCGCGAATGTCTTCTGCAAGGTGTCCGGGCTGATCGAAGGTTCCGGGCGCCGCGGAGGGAAGGCGCCGTCAGATACGGGCTTCTACCGACCCGTGCTCGATGCGGTGTGGGAACGGTTCGGCCGGACGCGGGTCATCTACGGGAGCAACTGGCCCGTCAGCGAACTCTTCGCGCCGCTCTCGACCGTCCAGGGGATCGTACAGACCTACGTCCGTACCCTCGGCGAGCCCGCCGAGCGCCAGTATTTCGCCGACAACGCCCGCTCCGCCTACGGCATCCCTTAGAATTGGGGGATGCGCACGATTCTCGTTCTCCTCACCCTCTCCGCGGTCATCGCGACCGCCACGCCCGGCGCCGCCCCGGCCCCGCTCACCTTTCGCGCCGAGCAGATCGCCGCTGACTTCGGCGTCGGCTATGCCGTGACGACGGGCGACATCAACGCTGACGGCCGTACGGACGTCGTCGCCATCAACGCCACCGACCTCGTCTGGTTCGAGGCGCCGGCCTGGACAAAGCACGTCATCCTCTCGGGCGCCACCGCCCGCGACAACGTCTCGCTGGCCCTCCACGACATCGACCGCGACGGCCGCCTCGACGTGGCGCTCGCCGCCGGCTGGCAGCCCACGAACACCGCCACGGGCGGCACGCTGCAATGGGTTGGACGAAACGGCCCCGCGCCCGATGCCCCGTGGGTCGTCCACGCCATCAGCGAAGAGCCAACCCTCCACCGCATCCGCTGGGCGGACGTGGACGGCACAGGCTCGAAAGCCCTCGTCGCCGTGCCGCTGCACGGCCGCGGCACGAAAGGCCCCGACTGGCAGGGCCAGGGCGCACGAATCCTCCTCTTCCGTCCGCCCGCCAACCCCGCGCGCGAACCCTGGCCCATGGAGATCGCCGACGACACGCTCCACATCGTCCACAACTTCCTGCCGGTCAACATGGACGCCGACGCAGCTGACGAGATCCTGACGGCCAGCCGCGAAGGCGTGCACCTCCTGAAACGCAGCGCGCCAGAGAAGTGGTCGCGCACGCTCATCGGCGAAGGATCCCCGGGCGAAATCAAGCTCGGGCGCGTCGGTGGCCGCCGCATGCTCGCGACCGTGGAGCCCTGGCACGGCGCGTCGATCGTGCTCTACGCCGAGAGGGCGGGCCTCTGGGCCCGCAGCGTCATCGAGCCGGCGCTCACAGGCGGCCACGCGCTCGGCTGGGCGGATTTCGATGGCGACGGCACCGACGATCTCGCCGCCGGCTGGCGGGACGCAACGCCGGGCCTCGCCGTCTATCAGGTGGACCGCGAGGGCGCCCTGCTCGCGAAAACCGTCATCGATCCGGGAGGCATGGCGACGGAGGATCTGACCATCGCTGACCTCAACGGCGACAAGCGGCCGGACATCGTCGCGTCGGGCCGCGCTTCGCGCAACGTGAAGATCTACTGGAATGAATCGGGACGGCAGGCGGCAGAGCGGCGTGATTGAAACCCAGGCGCCACCGGCCCTCTCCACGGAGCTCGCGGTACGGTGTGACGGACTCGAAAAGCGCTACGGCAGCGTGGTCGCGGTGGACGGCCTCTCTCTGCACGTGCGACGCGGCGAGTGCTTCGGACTCCTGGGCCCGAACGGCGCCGGCAAGACGACCACCATCGAGATTCTCGAAGGACTGATCGCGCCGGATCGCGGCGATGTCGATATCCTCTGAATCAGGTGGACACACAACGAGCGCGAGCTGCGCGAGCGACTCGGCATCCACCTCCAGGAAACGCAACTCAGCGACAAGCTCACCGTCGAGGAGATGCTCCGGCTGTTCCGCTCCTTCTACCGCCGGGGACGTCCGGTCGCCGAGCTCCTCGAGATCGTGGCCCTCGACGGCAAACGGAGCAGCCGCATCGTCACCCTCTCCGGCGGGCAGAAGCAGCGTCTCTCGCTCGCGTGCGCGCTCGCGGGCAACCCGGATCTGCTCTTCCTGGACGAACCGAGCACCGGCCTCGATCCGCAGTCGCGCCGCCAGCTCTGGGACGTCCTCGAACGATTCCGCGCCGGAGGGGGCACCATCCTGCTGACGACGCATTACATGGACGAGGCGCAGATTCTCTGTGACCGCGTCGCGGTCGTGGACCACGGCAAGCTCATCGCGCTCGGCACGCCCCAGGAGCTCATCACCTCGCTCGCCGCTCCCCGCACCATCGTCCAGCAGGGCACGCTCGAGGACGTCTTCATGTCGCTCACCGGCCGGCACCTCCGTGATGAATAAGGTGGACCGCGGCGGCGCGCACCATCCCATCGTCGAGCTGACGCTCACACGGGTCCGTGAGTTCCTTCGCGAGCCGGAGGCGATCTTCTGGACGTTCGTCTTCCCGATCGTGATGTCGATCGTGATGGCCATGGCGTTCCCGTCGCGCGGGACACAGCCGGTGCCCGTGGGAGTCGCACCCGGCGAGGGCTCGCCGATGCTCCGGCAGGCGCTCGAGAACGCGCCGTCCATCACACTCCTCGACATTCCGGCGGGCGGCGTCGAGCGCGCGCTGCGCGAGGGGGCCGTCCATGTCGTCGTGCTCCCCACGAGCCCTCCGACCTACCAGTTCGATCCCGCCCGGGCCGAAAGCCGCGCCGCGCGCCTGGTGGTGGACGATGCGCTGAAGCGGGCGGCGGGGCGGAGCGACCCGTGGACCGCGCGGGAGGAGCCGGTGGCCGTGCCGGGCTCGCGATACGTTGACTGGCTCATCCCCGGGCTGGTCGGCATGGGC
>JANPJN010000433.1:0-3492 GCA_031425515.1 Acidobacteriota bacterium
GAACGTGTCGCGCGGCTTCTTGAGCTCCCCCATCACCATCGCGGTCGGGACCTCCTTGTCGAGATCCTCCTTCTGCCGGCGCAGATCCTTCAGCTCGGCGTAGACCGTGCGTAGCGTGGCAGGCCCCGCATGCGTGAGGAAATATTCGCGCGCCTGATCCGCCTGCTCCTTCGATCGCTTGCCGTGGACGCCCGAGGCGATCACCCGTGCGCCGTCGTGGACGGCGAGCTGCTCGATCTCGGCCGAGGTGAGCAGGCGGTTGTAGATGCGGAGATCGTCGATCTGCCCCGTGAAGGGTTTGCCCAGGGCCTTGTTGCCGAGGCTCAGCGGAGCGTCCGTGCGGATGGGTCCGACGAGCGCATTGCGGACGACCTCGACGTCCGCCGGCTTGCCGTTGACGAAAAGGCGAAGCCCGGCGGCCCGCCCCGATCCGTCGTAGGCGAGCGCGACGTGATACCAGTCGCCGAGGCGCAGGCGCTCCCGCGTGCGGATCTGAAGCCCGCGCGCGGCGTCCGACCCGAGCGACACCGACAGGCGCGCCGCCCACCGCTGGATGCCGACGAGCGCGACGTCGTCGAACCCCCACTCGTAGCCCCGCCGGGCGTCACCCGTGTCGATTTTCTGGAGCACCGACATCGGCTGATTGCCCCGGCCCTTCAGCCACACCGCGAGACTGAACGGGTCCGTGCGATCGAAGCTCCCGACGTCGCCGAAACTGACGTGCGTGTCACCGTCGAACGACACCGCGCGGCCGATCTGCCCCGCGTCGAACGTGGGGTCGCCCGACACCGTGCGTCCGTGCTGGTAGCGGCCGGAGATGTCCGAGAAGCTTCCGTCGAGCTCGTAATGCGCGACGAGCCCCGCGCCCGGCGGTGCGGCCCTTTCCGGAAGCGTCGCTTCCCATGCGGTCTGGAGGGGGGCGACGACCGGATCGGCCAGCGCCGCCTGGCGAGTGCGGATCGCCGCCGTCAGTGCATCGAGCCGCGCCTGCTGATCGGGTGACGGCAGCTGTACGAGCGGCTGGGCGTTGCCCGTCCGGCCGTCCAGGCCGAACTCTGGGACGTTATTGAAGAACGCGAAGAACTGGTAGAACTCCTTGTGCGTGATGGGATCGAACTTGTGCGAGTGGCACCGCGCGCACCCCATCGTCAGACCCATGAACGCGGAGGACGTGGCCTCGACCCGGTCGATGACGTACTCGACCTGGTACTCCTCGGCGATGGCGCCGCCCTCGAAGTTGATCATGTGATTCCGGTTGAAGCCGGAGGCCACCTTCTGTTCGCGCGTGGCATTCGGGAGGAGATCGCCGGCGAGCTGCTCGACCGTGAACTGGTCGTAGGGCATGTTGCGATTGAAGGCGCTGATGACCCAGTCGCGCCACGGCCACATGCCGCGCAGGTTGTCGATGTGGTAGCCGTGCGTATCGGCATAGCGCGCCGCGTCGAGCCAGGGCATCGCCATCCGCTCGCCGTAGCGCGGCGACTGCAGCAGCAGATCCACCCGGCGCTCGTAGGCGTCCGGGGCGGTATCCGCCAGAAAGGAATCGATCGCCTCTGGCGTCGGGGGCAGGCCGGTCAGGTCGTAGGTCAGGCGGCGGAGCAGCGTGGTCCTGTCCGCCTCGGGCGACGGCTTGAGCCCTTCGCGCTGCATCCGCGCGATGATGAACCGGTCGATCGGATGGCGGGCCCACGCGTCGGGTCCCCCCCGGGGCGCCGGCAGTTCCGGACGGGCGGGCGCGACGAAGGCCCAGTGCGTGTCCCACGTCGCCCCTTCGTCTATCCACCGCCGCAGCAAATCGATTTGCCGGGGCGTGAGCGTGTGACCCGTTTCGAGCGGGGGCATCCGCTCGTCCGGATCGGGGTTGGTGATCCGCTCGACGAGAAAGCTGCCCGCGGCGTCGCCAGGGACGATGACGCCCTTCTTGGCGAAAGCCCCCTCGCGCGTGTCGAAGTGGAAACGCGTCTCGCGGGTCTTTTCGTCAGGACCGTGACACGCGAAACAGTTGTTCGACAGGATCGGGAGAATGTCCTTGTTGAAGCTGACCGGAGGCGACGCGGCGGGAGGGGTCTGCTGATCCCGCGCCGCGCCCGAGACGCCGGCAAGCCAGACGCACGAGAGAGCCACACCGAGGGCCCCGCCACGACGGCCAATGCGCACCATGCGCGCATCTTAGTGTAAAACCGGGCGCGCGCGAGGTTCAGCGTGCGGCTGGCGGAGGCGGGGCGTCGCCGTCCTTGCGGCCGCCCCACAGCCAGCCGGCCACGCCGAGCGCCGCGAGCCCGACCATGCCCTTCTTGAGCAGGTGCCGGCCTTTCTGAGGCGTCGGGTCCGGTGAGATGAGCCGGCGGAAGGCGTCGATTCCCTCCTGCACGTCCGGTTCGGCCGGTGTGGCGTCCGCGCGTGGGCGGCGCCGCCGTTCGTCGGAGGGCACCCAGCGGACCAGATACGTGAACGTCTCCGAGGCGCAGATCGGGCACTGCCGGTCGTCGTGGACCTCCTCGCAGTCGAGACAGAGGCGGGCGGTTCTCAGTTGCATCCGGTAATTTTACTCTGCTCCCGGTGCGCGGGGACCACGCGGCCCGGGCCGGCCGGGGAGTCCGGCGGTGCCGATTCAGTTACAATCCCCGGATGGCTCCCATCCCCGTCATCATCGAACACGAGCAGGACGGGAAGTGGTACGTCGTGGACCTCCCGGCCAACTGGATCCCTGAGGGGGGCGTCATTACCATTTCCGCGACCGACGTGGCGTTTCCGACCCGGAATGGCGCCCAGCACGAGCGGGCGAAACGCACGCAGGCGCGTCGGCGCTGATCCATCGGCCACGCTGTTAAGGCGTGGGGCTCCCTCAGCGTGCCAGATTGAAGCACTTGGCCTTCTGCCAGGGAGGCCAGCTCCAGAAACCCCTGCAATCACCCGAAAACGACGATCGTGTGCGCCTGTTCCGTCCTGGGACACAACACATGGTCTGAGATCGCGCCCTGACGGTAGCGGTGAGGCTCGAGTCGCCAAATTTTGGCCGAATCTGGCTGATTTCTCTTCGGACGACGGGCCGGCCGGTCTGGGAGCGCTCGTCGGCACTCCGTTTGCTCAGCTATATCTCAAAATGAAGTCTTTTTCTGTCGCATATAGTCGCATCGAATCTTCGGCTGGCAGGGTTGCCGCGCCAGGGCATCTCGCGCCGGTGGGGTGGCGCGCGTGAACGCCAGCCAGGCCACGCTGCTCTCGCTCCCCCGCGCCGCGCGGTGGTACGTGGCCGTCGTGATGGGGCTCGGGGCGGGGTGCACCCTCGCGGCGGCGCTGCACCTGCGCCTCGATCGTCCGGCACTCTTTCTTGCGCTGCTGGCGCTGGCGGTGGCCACATCGGCCGCCAAGATCGATCTGCCGCTCGGCCGCAGCCAGTCGAATCTGTCGCTGTCGCACGCCGTCAACTTCTGGGCGCTGTTCACGCTCGGGCCGGCGCCGACCGTCTGCATCGCGGCGGTCAGCGCGTGG
>JANPJN010000434.1:0-12163 GCA_031425515.1 Acidobacteriota bacterium
CTGAAGTCGCCGTTCCGCATCGCCGCGGTCGGGACCGTCGCGAAGTTGGTCTGCACCTGGAAGAAGTTGACCCACTCCTGCGCGCCGAAGAAGAACAGCTTGTCCTTCTGAATCGGGCCGCCGACGGCGTAGCCGTACTGCTTGTAATCGAACGGCGCGGGGCCGGAGTTGTTGATCGCCAGCGGGCTGAGGTTGCGCGCCCAGGTGTTCGCCTGCAGCTTGTCGTCGCGATAGTAGAAGCCGGCCGACCCGCTGTAGCGGTTCGTGCCGCTCTTCGTGACCATGCGGATCTGGCCGCCGCTGGCGCGCCCGTACTCGGGCAGGTAGTTGCCGGTCAACACCTGCACTTCTTGGATCGCATCGACGTTTTGAACGCCGACGATCGCGCCGGACGACCGCGTGCGGACGGCCGTGGCGCCGTCAACCGTGATGTTGTTCTCGTCGTTGCGGCTGCCGTTGATCGTGAAGCCGCCGTTGCCGAGGTCGGAAAATCCGTAATTGTTGAAGTTGCCGCCGATGACGCCCGGCTTGAGACCGACGACGCCAATCGGGTTGCGGCCTGAGAACGAGAGCTGTTCGATGTCCTTGGACTCGATCGTCTTGCGGAGCCCGGTGTCGGACTGGAGCACGGCAGCGTCGGCGGTGACCGTGACCGACTCGGTGAGCGCACCGGTTTCGAGGGCGAAGTCGAGCGTGACGGCGCTGGCGGCGTCGAGCTGGACGCCCGTCCGGACGGCCTTCTTGAAGCCCTCCAGCTCGGCATTCACGTCGTAGCGCCCGGGCGCGAGGTTCGGGACGGTGAAGAACCCGCTCGAGTCCGTGACGGTCGTGCGGGCAATCTGCGTCTCGGTGTTGGTCACCGTGACCGTCGCGCCGGGCACCACACCCGACTGCGCATCCTTGACGGTGCCCGAAAGCTGGCCCCGATCGAACTGCGCCCAGGCCGGTGCGGCGGTAGCCAGCACCCACGCGAGCGCGAACATGCATACTCCAGACAGACGAATAACCCTGTGCATTCTTCCCCCTTCAAAATCCCCTTCCGGGGCAATGGATCCGTTGGCACGATAGGCTGTAAGTGCTTACCTGTCAAGTTTTGTCGCCCGAGCGACATAACTGTCGATCGTAGCCAACGGCCCGGAAAATTGACGCTACCTGAATCGCTTCTGGAGCCTCTGCAGCTCGTCATTGCCCGGACAGAGCGCCTCGAACGGCACCTGGGTCAGCGGCGCCGCCACCGTATTGGCCTGATCGTGGAGGTCGCTCGAGTCGGGTGACAGGTAGAGCAGGCCGGTCACGACCTCGCCGGCCTTCTGGTGCTCGCGGATGTACTGATAGGACCCGTCCCGGTCGGTGGGGTCGTAGTCCCCCGCCAGCTTCCGGAGGCGGACCCAGCTGCCGTCGTGCAACAGCACGCTCCGCACCGTGCCGGGGTCGTACTCCGTCGTGATGGCGGAGGCGGGAGGCACGAAATCGGCCTGCACCACCTCGACGTTGTGCTCGCGCGTGTAGCCGTAGCTCTTGGTCGATCCGTCGTGGTCGTTGAAGGTGACGCACGGCGAGATGACGTCGATGAACGCAAACCCCTTGTGGCTCAGGCCGGCCTTGATGAGCGGCACGAGCTGCGCCTTGTCGCCGGAGAACCCGCGCGCGACGAAGGTCGCGCCGAGCGTGAGCGCCAGCAGGCATCCGTCGATGGCGTCCATGGTATTGGCCTCGCCCCGCTTGCTGAGCGAGCCGGGGTCGGCCGAGGCCGAGAACTGCCCCTTGGTCAGGCCGTAGACGCCGTTGTTCTCGAGCACGTACAGGACGTTGACGTTGCGGCGAATGGCATGGCACAGCTGCCCGAGGCCAATCGACAGCGAGTCCCCGTCCCCCGACACCCCGATGTACATGATGTCGCGGTTGGCCGCATTGGCGCCCGCGACGATGGACGGCATGCGCCCGTGCACGCTGTTGAACCCGTGGGCCTCACGCAGGAAATAGGCCGGCGTCTTGGACGAGCACCCGATGCCCGACAGCTTCGCGACCTTGTGCGGCGGGATCGACAGGTCCCAGAACGCCTGGATGATGGCGGCGGTGATCGAGTCGTGGCCGCAGCCGGCGCAGAGCGTCGTGATGGCGCCTTCATAGTCGCGCCGCGTCAGGCCGATGGCGTTCTTCTGCAGCGCCGGATGGTGGGCCCGGGGTTTCGTGATGTACGTCATGCCGCCTGCTCCAGCTTCGCCTTGATCCCCGCGATCACGTGCGTCGCGCTCATCGGAAACCCGCCGTAATACCGCACCGACTCGAGACGCTCGATAGGCACGCCGGTTTCGAGCATGATCAGGCTCCGCAACTGGCCGTCGCGGTTCTGCTCGACGATGAAGTTCACGTCGTGCGCTTCGAGGAACTTCGTCACGTCGGCCCCGAACGGGAAACCCCGTACGCGCATGTAGTCGAGCGCCACCCCCTCGGCCGCGAGCAGATCGAGCGCCTCCACGCAGGCCGCATGGCAGCCCCCGACGGTGACGAGGCCCATCTTCGCGCCGGACGCCATCTTGACCACGGGCGCCGGCACGGCCCGCGCGGCGTGCTGGATCTTGCGCTCGATGCGGTCGATGACCTCGACGTATTCGTCGCCGTCCTCAGTGTAGGCGCCGAACCGGTTGTGCCCCGATCCCCTCGTGAAGAAGGCCCCCTTCGGGCTGATCCCCGGCAGCGTGCGCGCCGCGATCCCGTCGCCGTCCGCGTCCAGATACCGGTGGAACGTCTTCACGCCCTCCAGCTCCTCCGCCGACAGCACCTTGCCCCGGTCCGGCCGATACGCGTCGTCCCACGCCAGCTTCGGGATCATCCAGTCGTTCATCCCGATGTCGAGGTCACTCAGCACGAACACCGGCGTCTGAAAGCGCTCCGCGAGGTCGAACGAGGCAGCGGCGAACTCGAACGCCTCTCTCGGATCCGACGGGTAGAGGCAGATATGGCGCGTGTCGCCGTGCGAGGCGTAGGCGCAGAGCATGAGGTCCCCCTGCTGCGTGCGTGTCGGCATGCCGGTGGACGGCCCCGTCCGCTGTACGTCGAAGATCACGGCCGGCACCTCCGCGTAGTAGGCCAGGCCGATGAACTCCGACATCAGGGAGATGCCGGGCCCCGAGGTCGGCGTGAAGGCGCGCGCGCCGGCCCAGGAGGCGCCAATCACCATGCCGACGGCCGCGAGCTCGTCCTCGGCCTGCAGGATCGCGAAGCGGTTGCGCTTCGTGTCGGGCTCCACCCGGAACTTCTGACAGAACCCCTTGAAGGCTTCCATCAGCGAGGTCGCCGGCGTGATGGGATACCACGCGCCGACGGTCGCGCCGGCGTACAGACACCCGAGCGCCGCGGCCGTGTTCCCGTCGATGAGAATGGCGTCGGCGGTGGCGTCCATCGCTTCGAGGCGGATCGTGAGCGGGCCCGGCACGTGCTGCGCGACGTAGTCGTACCCGAGGGCGATGGCCGTCCGGTTCGACTCCATGAGCGCCGGCTTGCGCGAGAACTTCTCCGCCAGGAGCGTGCGGATCACGTCGAGGTCCATGCCGAGCAGCGCCGCCAGCGCGCCGGCATAGGCGATGTTCTTCATCAGGATGCGCTCCCGCACCCCCGCGAAGGCGGCGTTGCACATCTCGGCGAGCGGAATGCCGATCGAGGTGACGTCGGGCCGGATGAGCCGTGCGTCGAGCGGCCAGGTCGAGTCGTAGACGAGCCACCCGCCAGGACGTACTTCAGTTACGTCCTTCTGATAGGTCGCCGGGTTCATCGCCACCATCAGGTCGAAGTGCGGCGTCCGCGCCGTATAGCCCTGGCGGCTGACACGAATCTCGTACCAGGTCGGCAGCCCCTGGATATTCGAGGGAAACACGTTCTTCCCCGTCACCGGGATCCCCATGCGGAAGATCGCCTGCATGATCAGGGCATTGGCCGACGCCGACCCCGTGCCGTTGGCGGTGGCAATCTTGAACGCGAAATCGTTGATACGCGGCGTAGACATCAGCTCTCAGCTCTCGGCTTTCAGCTCTCAGTACGGGCAATTTGCAATCGGCGCGGTCCCG
This sequence comes from Acidobacteriota bacterium, assembly GCA_031425515.1. Lineage (GTDB taxonomy): Bacteria > Acidobacteriota > Vicinamibacteria > Vicinamibacterales > 2-12-FULL-66-21 > JALZOC01. Next base: position 4,065 of record JANPJN010000434.1, read on the forward strand.
GGTTGGCAGTTCTCGACTGCGCAAGTCCGCCGTCATGTGACCGCCCGGCGCCCCGGGCATCAGAGGAGTCAGTCTTCACCGCCAGCCGAGTGCTGACGGCTGAAGGCTGACGGCTCGCGTTACACGGCCGCCATCGGGATCGTCCGGCCATGCCCTGCATACGGCAGCTGCAGCACGAACTTCCGCATGTCCCACGCGTAGGTCGGGCACCGCTCCGCGCAGAGCCCGCAGTGCAGGCACACGTTCTCGTCCTTGGCCATGACCCGCTTGGTCTGCTTCAGCGGACCGGACACAAAGAGCGGCTGGTCGGTGTTGAGCGCCGGCTCCAGGAAGCGTGTGCGCAGGTCCGGCTCCTCGGCCGCGGCCGTGATCGTCAGGCAATCCACGGGGCAGATATCCACGCACGCGTCGCACTCGATGCAGAGCGAGTCCACGAAGTGCGTCTCGACGTCGCAGTTCAGACAGCGCTCGACTTCCACGCGGGTCTGCTCCGCCGTAAACCCCTTCTCCACTTCGGTCGTCATGCTCGCGAACCGGGCGGGCAGATCGACGTGCTGCATCTTCTGCCGCTGGTGGGGATCGTAGTCGTTGCTGTAGGCCCACTCGTGCAGGCCCATCTTCGTGCTCGCGAGCGTCATCCCCTGCGGCGGACGCTCGGTCACCGCGACACCCTCGCAGTAGTTGTGGATGGAGATGGCCGCCTGATGGCCGTGCTCCACGGCCCAAATGATGTTGGCCGGGCCGAACGCCGCGTCGCCGCCGAAGAACACGCCGGGGCGCGTGGACATGAAGGTCGCCTTGTCCACGACCGGCATGTCCCACTTGCCGAAGTCGAGCCCGATATCGCGCTCGATCCACGGGAACGCGTTGTCCTGGCCGACCGCGAGCACCACGGCATCGCACGGGATGATCTCCCGCCCGGTGACCTCCTGCTTGAGGCCGGAGGCCGTCTCCTCCGACCGGAACCGATCGAACTCCATCCCTGTCAGCGTGCCGTTCTCCAGGATGAAGCGCACCGGCTGGAGGTTCTCGAGAATCTCGACCCCCTCCTCCTCGGCATCCTCCAGCTCCCAGGGGGACGCCTTGAAGTAGCGGCGCGTCTTGCGCGCGATGACCTTCACGTCGGTCGCGCCCAGCCGCTTCGCGGATCGGCAGCAGTCCATCGCCGTGTTGCCGACGCCGATGATCAGCACCCGCCTGCCCACCGAGGCGACGTGGCCGAAGTGGATGGACTCGAGCCAGTCGATGCCGATGAAGATCTGATCGGTGTCGTGGCGCCCGGGGATGTCGAGCTCCTTGCCCTTCGGCGCACCGCTGCCGACGAAGACCGCATCGAACTCGCCGGTGTCGAGCAGTCCGCGCAGGCTCTCGACCGGCGTGTTGTACCGGACCTCGACCCCCATGTCGAGGATGTACCCGATCTCTTCGTCCAGCACCTGCTCGGGAAGGCGGAAGGCCGGGATGTTGATGCGCATCAGCCCGCCGGGCCGCGGCTGCTTCTCGAAGACCGTCACCGCGTAGCCGAGCGGCATCAGATCGTTCGCCACGGTGAGCGACGCCGGCCCAGCCCCGACGAGCGCGACCCGCTTGCCGTTCTTCACCGCGGGCGCCGTCGGCAGGAGGTGCTTCACCTCACCGCGGTGATCCGCCGCCACACGCTTCAGCCGGCAGATCGCCACGGGCTTGCCGTCCACCCGGCCCCGGCGGCACGCCGGCTCGCACGGCCGGTCGCACGTGCGCCCCAGGATCCCCGGAAAAACGTTCGATTCCCGGTTGACGAGATACGCCTCGGTGAACTTCCCCTGCGCAATGAGCCGGATGTACTCGGGAACGTTCGTATGGGCCGGACATGCCCACTGGCAGTCCACCACCCGGTGGTAATACTCAGGGTTCGCGACGTTGGTTGGCTGCATCGCCCGACATTATAGGACCTATTGCACGACCTTCGTGACGAAGTACGTCACCTTCGCGCCCGGCGCCAGCTTCATCTGATGCGCGACACCCGCCGGAATGTGCAGCACGTCCCCGGGACCGAGCTTCGTCTCGGTGCCCCCCTTGATCGACGGGCCCCGCGTCTCCCCTGGCGCCGTGACCTTGCCGTCCACGACGGTGCCACCATGGACCATCGTGACCTCGCCGATCGAGATCACCATGATGTCGGCCTGCTTGTCGTGCACCTCGGCCAGGCCCGATCCCTCCCGATGCACCACCATGAACGATCGATTGCCCTCCGTCGCGACGACCTCGCTTGCCACCTTCTGGGCATCCATCTTCCCGGCAAGGACCTTCCCCCGGTCACCGATCTCGCCCGCCTTCCACACCCGCACCTGCGGCTGCCCCGCCTGGGCGGCCAGCGCCGTGCACATTGCCGCCGTCATCATCGCCGTCATCCACACCTTCATGCGCTCCCCTTCCTGATGCGACTCCCGCGCTTACCGGGAGCCTTCGACCCGGGTTCTCACCTTCACTCCGGGTTTCGTCGTTGACACGCCAATCTTCCGCGCGGCGGGCCCTGCCGGCCGGCGGTACACGACCACGCGCTGCGTGGCGAGCTCCTCCGCGACCGCCTGCATGGCGGTCGGGATCCCGGAATCCACCAGCACCTGCACGAACTGCCCGCCCGACAGCCGCGTGCCGTCCTCCACGAACTTCTTCCGGTTGATGTTCTCGTCCAGGTTCTCGCGCAGTGACTGCGACGGCATCTCCGACCACGACGTCATCGTCTTGAGCGTCGGCTTGCCGAGCGACACGACATGAAGGAGCGCGCCGCTGCGCCGCAGCTCGTCGAGCAGCCGGTCCGCGCGGACGCTGCTGAACTCGGGCCCTTCGAGCATGAGCACCACGATCACGGGGCGCTCGGCATCGCGTGCGTTGAGCGCCACCAGCGCATCGTGGACGCCGTCGAGCAGATACGCCCCGGTGGTCGTATGCGTCGTCAACTGCCGCACGCCCTGATAGAGGGCGCTGATGTCGCTCGTGAAGTTCACCACCGCGCTGTTGCGACCGGCGGTGCTGAAGATGGCGATCTCGCCGCGGCCGCCGAGACGCTGGATGAACAGGCCCACGCCCTCCCGGATGAAGCGGAGCCCCGGGCCTGAGTCGTCCACCAGCAGCGCGATCCGCAACGGCGCAGTGGCCGGGGTCACGCTCAATACGTCCCGCGAGCGGCCATCTTCCTCGACGACGATGTCGCCGGGCGCGAGGTCGATCGGCTGGTCCCCTTTGTGGGTCGCGCTGAGATAGAGGTGCCGCGTGCTCTCGACGGGCCCACCCGTGGCCTCCTGCGCGCCGCCCGCGTGGGACGCCGCCGTGAGGACGATGCCGAGGGACAGGAGGAAGCGGGTCATGGGCGCGCAGCAGCGTAGCGACATTCGGATCCGCGTGCAAGCGAGGCCGCCGGTGCCGTCAGGTGGGCTATGATCGCCCTGCCATGATCCGATTCTTCCGCCTCCTTTCCGTGCTCGCTCTGACCTCTCTCGCCGCGGCCGCGTGCGGCTCCGATTCGCCGACGGCTCCCGGCATGCTGGACATCCCCTACAGCCAGACAGACCTGACGGTCGGAACCGGTACCCAGGCCGTGAGCGGACGGCGCCTGTCGGTGCACTACACCGGATGGCTGTACGACCCCGCCAAAGCCGGCTTCAAGGGGCAGCAGTTCGACACCAGTGCCAGCCGCGGGCCCTTTGCGTTCGTGCTCGGCGCCGGGCAGGTGATTCGAGGCTGGGATCAGGGCTTCACGGGCATGCGCGTCGGTGGCACCCGCCGGCTCGTCATCCCTCCCTCGCTTGGCTACGGGACGGCGGGCAGCGGCTCGATTCCGGGCAATGCCACGCTCATCTTCGACGTGGAACTGCTGGACGTGCAGTGACGCGCCACCTCCCGAACCTGACGCCCCCCCTGTAACGTCCATGACTGAGCGCCCGGTCGTTCTGGTGCTCGACGACGACGCGGCCATCCGGGCGACGATGGAACGGCGGCTTCGTCTCTATGGGTACGAGGCCGCGGCCGTCGCGACGCTCGAGGAGGCCCGGGCCATGCTCGGGACGCTGCACATCGAAGCGCTCATCATCGACGTCAACCTCGAGGCCGGTCAGAGCGGGCTCGACCTCCTCGAGACGATTCGGGCGCGACGCGAGTTCGATCACGCCCCGGTGCTGATTTTCACCGGGGCGCTTCTGTCCGATGCCGAGCAGGCGCGGATCCGGCGGCATCGGGCGCATCTGTTCGGGAAGCCCGAAGGGTTCGATACCCTCGTCAAATTCCTCGACTCGCTGACGGGGCGGGATCAGCCGCATTAGCGAGTGTCGGTCGGCGTGCGAGCGGGCACGCCAGTTCCCTGTTTCTCATCCGGCCGTGCGAGCGCCTGATGAGCCCGACCTGGCCCGTTTCGGGCTACAATAGCCGTTTCCCACCGGTGGGTAGGTCGCTGCTATCGGCCTGGCGAAACGCCCCGCATCGAGCGAGGCGCGTCCGGAGCCCCAGGATTACTCATGATTTCAGTCAACGGCGTGTCCATGCGTTACGGGTCGAAGGTGCTCTTCGACGACGTGGCCACCACTTTTTCGTCGGGCCGCCGCTACGGCCTGAGCGGCCCCAACGGCGCCGGAAAATCCACGTTCATGAAGCTGCTCACCGGAGAGCTTCCGCCGCAGCAGGGCACCATCGTGCGTCCGGCCAAGCTCGGCGTGCTGCGGCAGGATCAATATGCGTTCGACCGCTTCCGCGTGATCGACACCGTCATCATGGGCAACGCCCGCCTCTGGGCTGCGCTCGAAGAGCGCGAGCGGCTCTACGCCCTCCCGGAGATGACGCACGACGACGGGATGCGGCTGGGCGAGCTCGAAGGCATCGTCGGTGAAGAGGATGGCTACACCGCCGAGAGCGATGCCGCGATCCTGCTGCAGGGTCTCGACATCCCCGACGAGCTGCACGAGCGGACGATGGGCGAGGTGCAGGGGGGCCAGAAGGTGCGGGTGCTGCTCGCCCAGGCGCTCTTCGGGCAGCCGCAGGCGCTGCTGCTCGACGAGCCGACGAACCATCTCGACCTCGACTCGATCCACTGGCTTCGTGAGTTTCTCGTGCGGTACGCCGGCACGCTGATCGTGATCTCGCACGATCGGCACTTTCTGAATTCGGTCTGCACCCACATCGCGGACATCGACTACCAGACGATCATCACCTACACCGGCGGCTACGACGACATGGTCATGGCCAAGACCCAGATCCGGTCGCGGATCGAGTCCGACAACGCCCAGCGCGAGAAGAAGATCGCGCAGTTGAACGACTTCATCCAGCGGTTCGGCGCCGGCACGCGGGCGAGCCAGGTCACCTCGCGGCGGAAGGAAGTCGAACGGCTCGAGACCACGGCGCTGGCGCGGTCCAATATCCAGCGCCCCTACATCCGGTTCCAGATGAATCGGCCGTCCGGACGCACGGCGATGGAAATCAAGGGCGTTTCCAAGGCGCACGGCGGCGTGCCGGTGGTCTCGAACTTCAACGCCATCGTGACCCGTGGCGAGAAGATCGTGCTCGTCGGCCGTAACGGCGTGGGCAAGACGACGCTGCTGCGGGCACTGCTGGCCGATTCCCCGACGCTGCCGCCGTCACCCGCCGATCTCGACAGCGGCACCGTGCGCTGGGGGCATGAGGCATCGATCGGGTACTTCGCGCAGGACCACACGGGGGTGATCGAGAAGGGGCGAACCGCCGTGGAGTGGCTCCACCAGTTCGATCCTGACGCGTCCCGTCAGGATATTCACGGGCTGCTCGGCCAGATGCTCTTCAGCGGCGAGGAGGGGCTCAAGCCTACGGATGCGCTGTCGGGCGGCGAAACCGCTCGGCTGCTCTTCTGCCGGATCATGCTGCAGAAGCCAAACGTCCTCGTCCTGGACGAGCCGACCAACCATCTCGATCTGGAATCGATCAATGCGCTGAACGTGGCGCTCCAGAAATTCGAGGGAACCGTCCTCCTGGTGACGCACGACCAGGATCTGATCGAAGAAGTCGGCAGCCGCGTGTGGCACTTCGACCACGGCGCCATCACCGACTTCAAGGGCACGTACGAAGAGTACGCCGCCACACTCGTTTAAGGACACATGCCTTCCAGCACGAAAGACACCGCCGGCCCGGGATTTGCGGCAGTCGGCCTCGCCCCCGATCTCGTGGAGGCCATCACCGCGCTCGGGTACGAGGAGCCGACGCCCGTCCAGCGGGAAACCATTCCGCTGCTGCTCGAAGGGCGCGACGTGCTCGCCCAGGCCGCGACCGGCACGGGCAAGACCGCCGCGTTTGCGCTGCCGATGCTGCAGCGGATCCGGGCCCTGGAGTCGAAGCAGCGTCCCGCGCCGCCCGGCGGGCTCGTCCTGGTGCCGACGCGCGAGCTGGCCATGCAGGTCGCCGAGGCGGTGCACAAATACGCCCGTGGTGCTGGCCTTGGTGTTCTGCCGCTCTACGGCGGCGCGCCGATGTCGCAGCAGATTCGCGGCCTCGAGCGCGGGCCCGCCGTTGTGGTCGCGACGCCCGGACGCGCGCTCGATCACATCCGGCGGGGCACCTTGAAGCTCGAGTCGCTGGCGGTCCTCATCCTGGATGAAGCGGACGAGATGCTGGACATGGGCTTCGCCGAGGATCTCGACGCGATCCTCGAAGCGACGCCGCGCACGCGGCAGACGGCGCTCTTTTCCGCCACCATGCCGTCGCGGATTCTCGCAATCGCGGGCCGTCATCTGCAGAAGCCCGCCCGCGTGACGATCGAACGCGAGAAGGCGACGGCGGGAAAACTGCCCCGCGTCCGGCAGGTGGCGTATATCGTCGCCCGCGCGCACAAGCCGGCCGCGCTCGAACGGGTCCTCGAGATGGAGGGGCCGGCGTCGGCGCTGGTGTTCTGCCGCACGCGCCTGGAAGTCGACACGCTCGTGGAGATGCTGAACGCACACGGCCATCAGGCCGAAGCGCTGCACGGCGGCATGGAGCAACGCCTGCGCGACCGCGTCATGGGCCGTTTCCGGGACGGGTCCGCGGACCTGCTCGTCGCCACCGACGTCGCGGCACGCGGGCTCGACATCGAGCGCCTGTCGCACGTCTTCAACTACGACGTGCCGGCGGCGGCGGAAGCGTACGTGCACCGCATCGGCCGGACCGGCCGTGCCGGTCGCGGCGGAACCGCGATTACCCTCGCCGAGCCGCGCGAGCACCGGCTGCTCCGCGTCATCGAGAACTACACCAAGCAGAAGATCGACGTCGCCACTGTGCCGACGGTCGCCGACCTGCGCGCCCGACAGCTCGACATCACCCGCGCGTCGCTGCGCGAGCGCCTGCTCGCCGGCGATCTCGATCACACGCGGGTGGTCGTGGCGTCGCTCGCCCAGGAGTTCGACATCGTGGACATCGCGGCGGCCGCCGTCCACCTGGCGCATGCCGCGTCCGGCCGGGGAGGCGACGACCGGGAGATTCCGGTGGTGCAGGCTCCGGCGCCCGGGCAGGCCGCGCGCGCGCGCCCGCTGAAGCCGTCGCGCGGGCGCGTCGGACGGCCCGAGACCGGCGAGGCGGTCGCGTCTCACGCGCAGAGCGACGGCGCCATCGCCCGGCTCTTCATTGGTGCGGGCCGCCGCGCCGGCGTGCGGCCCGGCGACCTCGTGGGGGCCATCACGGGAGAGGCGGGTGTCGAGTCGCGCACAATCGGCGCGATTGAGATCGCGGACGGATTCTCCCTCGTCGAAGTACCGGAGGACCTCGCCGACGAGATCGTCGTCGCGCTCCGGGCGACCAAAATCAGAGGGCTTCGACCGACGGTGCGGCGCGACCGGGGGTAAACGCCGGTGTTCTATTTCTTCCAGCGCGGCGCCGACACGGTGCAGTGCGAAGTGCGGTCCTGCGCAGACGGGCCAGGCTTCGAGATCGTCGTGACGGATCCGGATGGGTCCCAACGCCTCGAGACCTTCCCGACCTCGGAACAGGTGCACACACGCTGGCTGGAACTGCACCGCCGCTTCTCGGACGACGGCTGGTGGGGACCGTCAACCCAGGACGGGCGGGGTTGACCTGCGCCCCGTCTGACGACATCTTCGACGTCCTCATCATTGGCGCCGGCGCCGCGGGGC
>JANPJN010000435.1:0-10428 GCA_031425515.1 Acidobacteriota bacterium
CTCATGGACGTTCGAGAAGGACGGATCGATCAAGGTCGTGGCGGGAGACCGGCCTTCGCACGTCGTCATGTGGCAGGCGACCAATCCGACGGCCCGCAACTTCCGGCAGGACGTCCTCGGCAACGCATACCAGAGCCGGCCGCTGTCCCCCTCGGGGCCCAATACCTGGGTCGCTCGCGCCGAGAAGCCGGCCGCCGGATGGACGGCGTTCTTCGTCGAGTTGTCGTTCCCGAGTGGCGGGCGGTATCCGATCAAGGTGACGACCGCCGTCCGCGTCGTGCCCGAGACGCTCCCGTTCGCCGCGCCGGCGCGCCAGGACCCGTCGAAGACGTCAGCCGGAACGCCGAAGCCGTTCGACCTGGTCGTGTACGGCGGCACGGCGGGCGGCGTCATGACGGCGGTGTCGGGCGCACGCGAGGGGCTCAAGGTCGCGCTGATCGAACCGGGCCGGCACCTGGGCGGCATGGTGTCGGGCGGGCTGGGCTGGACCGACTACGGCAAGCAGACCGTCATTGGCGGCTACTCGCGGGAGTTCTTCGAACGTGTCGGACGCAAGTACGGCCGCCCGATCGAATGGCATTTCGAACCGCATGTGGCGGAAACCGTGTTCAAGGAGCTTGTCGCGGAGGCGGGCGTGACGGTGTTCCTCGATCACCGGCTCCGGCAGAAGACCGGCGTGCGGAAGGCCGGCGCCAGCATCGCCGAGATCACGATGGAGAACGGCGCTGTGTTCCGCGGCAAGGTGTTCGCCGACGCAACGTATGAAGGAGACCTCATGGCCCAGGCCGGCGTGTCGTACACGTGGGGGCGTGAGGGGCAGGACTCCTTTGGCGAGTCGCTGGCCGGTGTGCGCGAGCACACGCCGCTCCACCAGTTCCGCGCCTCCGTCTCTCCGCTGGACGGCAACGGCAAACTGCTGCCCGAGATCACCGCGCGCACCAAAGACGCCATCGGCGCGGCCGACAAGCGCGTGCAGGCCTACAACTTCCGTCTTTGTATGACGAAGACGCCCGCCAATCGCGTCGCCTTCCGGGCGCCGGCGCGCTACGATGCGGCCCGCTTCGAACTGCTGGCGCGCTACCTGCCCGCCTTCGAAGCGCAGCTCGGGCGGCCACTCGGGATCAACGACGTGATGAAAGCGGACATCCTCCAGAACGGAAAGACCGACACGAACAACAACGGCGCCTTCTCGACCGACTACATCGGCGGGAGCTACGACTATCCTGATGGCACCTACCAGGAGCGGGCGTATATCCGCCAGGCGCACGTGGACTACGTGCAGGGCTTCCTCTATTTTCTGGCGACGGATCCGCGCGTGCCCAGGGCGCTCAGCGCCGAGATGAAGGAGTGGGGGCTCTGCGCCGACGAGTTCATCGATGCGGGCCACTGGCCCTATCAGCTGTACGTCAGGGAAGCGCGCCGGATGGTCGGGGAGTACGTGATGTCACAGAAGGACATCCAGACCGATCTCACCAAGCCCGACGTGATCGGCATGGGGTCCTACAACAGCGACTCCCACAACGTGCAGCGGCGTCCCGATGCCGCCGGCACGGCCGTCGAGAACGAGGGAGACATGCAGGTGAAGGTGTCGCCGTATCAGATTCCCTACCGCGTCATGGTGCCGAAGCGGAGCGAGGCCACGAACCTGCTCGTGCCCGTCTGCTTTTCCGCGACCCATGTCGCGTACTCGACGCTGCGGATGGAGCCGCAATACATGATCATCGGGCACGCCGCCGGCCTGGCCGCGAAGATGGCCGCCGACGCTGGCATCCCGGTGCAGGACGTCGATCGAGCCGCTCTGACGGCCCGTCTCAAAGGCCAGCGCGCCGTGCTCGAGGATCCCAGATGACAGAGGCGTCCCGCACCATGAACGCTGACCTTGCCGGAGGGTGGGGCCGCGCGCGGGTCGCTCTTACTGGTGCTCGGGGTGCTCGCACCCCTTGAACTCGGCCAGCACCAGCCGCCCGTCGTCGCCCAGCTCCTGCCGCAGGCCGATGGACGTGCCGTAGTAGCCGGTGATCGTCATCGATTTGAGCGCGTCGAAGAACTGCACGCCTGCCGGTTCCTCCGTCGAACGCCCGCTCTCTGACGACAGCCTCGTGAGCAGGTCGGTCTGCTGCCCCACCGTGGCCGCGAGCACGTCCTGCCCGTAGAGCGTCCGGCTGCGTGCGTCCATCCAGGCGAGCCCCTTCAGAAAAGCGTCACGCTCGGAGGGCGCCGCGGCCTCCAGCACCGAATCGATGAACCTGTTCACGAGAGCCGCCCGGGCGCCGGGCGTGTCGGTCGCAGGGATGATCAATTCCGAAAGCGTGGCCACAGTGTCGTTTTGCCGCGCGTCGAATACGGCAGGCGTCCACGCCGCAGCCGGCAGGGTTCCCGCGGGCGTCTGATGGAGGTGGACGGCCTGCTCGCGCGCGAGCGCGGCCAGCGTGTCCATCCACAGCGGCGCGGAGGCGGCCCCGAGTCCCGCGGTGGCCAGCCTGCGGATGGCGTCGCGCCTGTTCACGCTGCTCTGCTCCATGTTCGGCTCCCTCACAGATTGCCCCGTCTGATCTCGCCAGCCAGAAAATCGGTGGCACGCCACGCCAGGGCCAGGATGGTCAGCGTCGGGTTCTTCTCGGTCGCCGTCGTGAAGGCCGAACCATCGACGACGAAGAGATTGCGGACCTCGTGCATCTGGTTGAAGGCATTGAGCGCGGACCGTTTCGGATCCGCGCCCATCCGGCACGTGCCGTGCTCGTGGATCGCCGAGCCGTTGTAATCGATCTGCCCGCGCGTGTAGCCGACGAGCACTCCGCCCGACGCATGGACGATCTCCTCCATGGTGTCAGCCATGTGCTCCGCCATCTTGCGTTCGTTCTCGCCGATCCGGTAGTCGATCTTCAGCAGGGGCACGCCGTAGCGATCCGTGCGGGCCGCGTCCACGGTGATGCGGTTGTGCGCGTAGGGCAGGACCTCCCCGTAGGGATGCATCTCGAACCACGCCGGGTGCCGGCGCTTGATCTCTTTCTTCAGCGACGCGCCGAACCCCGGAATGAGCTCGCTGCCGCCGTGTGCCCCGGTCGCGCTGGCTCCGGTGTTCCAGAACTGCGCGCCGAAGCCTCGCAGGTAGTCACGGCCCCGGCCGGGGCGATGATTGAAGCGCGGCATGTAGATGTGCTCGCCTCCGATCCCGCGATCGTTCTGCGTCGGCGTCCCCAGCAGATCGGGCAGGTAGCCGCGGACATGGAAACGGATCTGCTCAGACAGGTAGCGCCCGATGACGTCCGATCCGTTGCCGATGCCATTGGGGTGCTGAGACGACGTGGAGTTGAGCAGGATCCGCGTGGAGTCCACACAACTGGCCCCGACCACGACGACCCTGGCCAGCACCTGCTGCTCGGTGCCGGTGGCGCGATCGAAATACTGCACGCCCTTCGCGAGCCCCCGGTCGTCCACGAGGATGCGCGCGGCGACGGCATTGGAGCGAATCTCCAGGCGTCCGGTCTCGAGCGCCAGCGGCAGGAGGTGATCGGCGGAGTTGAAGAAGGAGGCGGTATCGCAGCCCGACCCGCAGGCGCCGCAGTAGTGGCAGGCCGGGAAGCTGCCGGTCGGCTTCGTGCGGTTGGCGCGGCGGCCGGCGACGATGGGGATGTCGAGCTTTTTCGCCCCTCGCTGGAGCAGCCGCTCGCCACATCGCGGCCCGGGCGGCGGCTGGAGGAACCGGCTGCCGGGAAGCGCATCGGAGTCGTCTGATCCGCCGCAGACGCCGATGAGCTGTTCCACTCGATCGTAGTACGGCGCCACGTCGTCATAGGCGACCGGCCACGGGATCTCCCAGCCGTCACGCTCGGCCCCCTTGAAGTCGAGCGCCGAGTAGCGAAGGCTGACCCGGCCCCAGACGTTGGTCTTGCCGCCGTGGCCCCAGACACGCGTCAGGCCAAAGGGACGGTCGTCCGGCGTCAGATACGGCTGCTCCTTGACGTCGAGATAGAAGTCCGGCGGGCGCTCGCCTCGCGCCGTCCGCTCGCGAGCCTCCCAGGGCTGGACGTGCGTCCAGAAGCGGGTACGGTCGAAGCGCTGTCCGGCATCGAGCATGAGCACCCGGACGCCCTTGGCCGTCAGGTTCCAGGCGGCCATGCCGCCCGAGGCGCCGCTTCCGATAATCACGACCGGATGGACCCTGGGGGGCCTGATGATCTGCATGCCTGACGTCCTCATGTTTCACTGGGCCGGACACCCGCCGCCGGGCGGGCGAAGCATCTCACAGGCGACCGTCCCGGGCAAACCCCGGCGCGTCGTATAATTGGAGGCCGGCGACGCCCGGAGGGGAGACATCAGGTGGACAAACAGATCATTACCGCGTCAGGCAAGCCCGTGACCCAGTTCCGCGACTACGACCACGCCCTGCCCCGCGTGGAGGCGTTCTACGCGGCCAATCACAAGCATCAGACGCTGGCCTTCGTGCTCGACAAGAAGAAGGACTATCTCGCGCTGAACCGGAAGACCTTCACGGTCTGGGAAGCGCTCGAGTTCCTGAATACACTCGTCGACGACAGCGACCCTGACGTGGACTTCACGCAGATCGAGCATGCCCTGCAGACGGCGGAGTCGATTCGCGCGGCGGATCAGCCCCGGTGGTTCATCGTGACGGGCCTGGTCCACGACCTCGGGAAAATCCTCTGCCTCTTCGGCGAGCCCCAGTGGGCCGTCGTCGGCGACACGTTCCCCGTGGGGTGCCGCTGGTCGCCGAAGATCGTCTACAGCCACCTGTTCAGCGAGAACCCCGACCGGTTCGTCCCCGAGTACCAGACCGAGAACGGGATCTACGAGCCGGGCTGCGGCCTCGACAGTGTTCACATGTCCTGGGGCCACGACGAGTACGTGTACCACGCCGTCAAGGGGCTCCTGCCAGACGAGGCGCTGTACATGCTGCGCTATCACTCCTTCTATCCGTGGCACAAGGAGGGGGAGTACACGCACCTGCTCGACGACCGCGACCGCTCGATGCTGAAGTGGGTGCGCGCGTTCAACAGGTACGACCTGTATTCGAAAGGCAGCGCGCGGCCGAACGTGCAGGAGTTGATGCCGTTCTACGAGGATCTGGTGAAGGAGTTCTTCCCGAAGCCCCTTCACTGGTGAGGGCGCGTCGATCGAGGGGGTCGTTACGCCTGGGCCTGTGGATTCAACGACTTGGCGTAAAGATGAGTGTCCCCCTCAGCCGCGGCCGATGAACGGCATCTTTGTCGCCATCACGGTCATGAACTGCACGTTCGCATCGAGCGGCAGGCTGGCCATATACACCACCGCCCTCGCGACGTGATCGAGATCGAGCCTCGGCTCGACGGCCACGTCGCCAGTGGCCTGCAGAATCCCCTCCGCCATTCTCGTTGTCATCTCCGTCGCGGCGTTGCCGATGTCGATCTGGCCGCACGCGATGTCGTACTGCCGTCCGTCGAGGGACGTGGACTTCGTCAGCCCCGTGACCGCGTGCTTGGTGGCGGTGTAGGGCGCCGAGTTCGGCCGGGGTGCGTAGGCGGAAATCGAACCGTTGTTGATGATCCGCCCGCCCCGTGGCGTCTGCGCCTTCATCAGCCTGAACGCCTGCTGGGTGCAGAGAAACGGTCCGGTGAGGTTCGTGGCGACGACCGATTGCCACGCGTTGAACGACAGGTCCTCGAGAGCGCCGGTGACGTTGATGCCGGCGTTGTTGAAGAGGAGATCCAGCCGTCCGAAGGCCGCCGCGGTCGCGGCGAAGAGCGCGCGCACCGATTCGGCATCGGTCACGTCGGCGGGCGCCACGAGGGTGTGGGCCGAGGCGTCGCCGGCTCGCGCCGCTGTCTCCTCGAGCGGCTCCCGCCTGCGGCCCGTGAGCGCGACGCGGTAGCCCTCGTGCAGCAGTGCCAGCGCGACCGCGCGTCCTATGCCGCTGCCCGCTCCGGTGACAAGTGCGATCCGCGGCCCCTCTGACCTGATCACGTCTCCTACTCGGTTGCCCGCTTCGGGTTGTCCATGAGTGCCTGATAGACGAGCGACGGAAACTTCGCCGAGATGTCCGAGCGGCTCGGCAGAAGCTGGATCATCAACAGCATGACGACCTTCGCCTCGGGATCGACGCGGTAGATGGAGCCGTACGCGCCTCCCCAGTTGTAGGACCCGCGCGAGGCCATGCCGGCGGCGCCGTACTGATCGACCGTCTCGAAGCCGTACCCGAAGCCGAGGCCGGTTGTCGAATGCAGCGCGCCCGACTGGTTCGTCGTCATCAGCGCCACGGCCCGCGGCGAGAGGATGCGGGCGCCGTCGAGCGCGCCTCCGTTGCGCGTCATCTCGAGGAACCGCCCGTAGTCCCTGGCGGTGGATACCAGGCCAGCGCCCCCGGCGAAGCTCTTGCGCGGACCGTCCACGTAGTGCCCCTGCCCGCGTGCGCCATCCGGCGCGCGGACGATGCGGCCGTCGGGGCCGCTGGCGTAGACCGTCGCCAGGCGATCGCGCTGTTCCGCGGGCAGGAAGAAGTGCGTGTCCTTCATCCCGAGCGGCCCGGTAATCCGCGTGGCCATGAACTGGTCGAGCGGCATGCCCGAGGCGCGCTCGATCACGCAACCGAGGATGTCGGTGTTGTAGCCGTAGACGTAGGACTCGCCCGGCTGTGCGGCGAACGGGAGGGACGCCAGCCGCTCGATGGTCGTGCAGATCGGCTCATCCTTGTCGGCGGTGTACCAGCCGAACCCGGCCGCAGGCCCGAGACCCTTCGCTTCATACAAAGGCGCTTCCGCTCGCCCGGTGCCATAGGAAATCCCCGCGGTATGCGTGAGGAGGTCGCGGATGGTGATCTGCCGCTTCGCGGGCACGGCGAAGACCGCCCCGTTGGCCTCGCTCGTGACGGTCGTCTTCGCAAACTCTGGGATGAAGAGACTGACCGGATCCGTCAGCGACAGCTTCCCCTCTTCCATCAGCACGAGAATGCCGGCGCTCGTCAGGGCCTTGGACTGCGACGCAATCCGGAAAATGCTGTCGGCGGCCATCTTCCGGCCCGCCTCCTTGTCGCTCCACCCGAAGGCCCGCTCGTGGACCGGACGGCCATCGCGCAGCACCAGCACGACCGCCCCTGCGATGCGGCTTTCCTCGACGTAGCGAGTGAACATCGCGTCGAGCCGCCCGAGACGGCCCGCGTCGAAACCGGATACCGCCGCCGGAGCGGTGGCCACGGCGGCACGCTGTGCCGACGGTCCAGCAGGGATGGCGAGGACGGCCGCCAG
The DNA here is from genome assembly GCA_031425515.1 of Acidobacteriota bacterium. Taxonomy (GTDB): domain Bacteria; phylum Acidobacteriota; class Vicinamibacteria; order Vicinamibacterales; family 2-12-FULL-66-21; genus JALZOC01. The sequence goes on from JANPJN010000435.1 coordinate 7,236, forward strand.
GAGGAGGAGCACTCGAGGTGTGGGCATCCGCGCATTGTGCCAGCGAGCCGCCATCGCCGCAAGCACTCCGTGCGGCGCGGTCTCGAGGCGCGCGCCCGCGGCGTTGCGGCCGGCAGGGCGCGAGTGCGGCCGAGGCCGGCGGGACAGTGTCACCGCCACTGCGGGTCGTAGTCGCGGTCCCGCATCTTCCTCTCCACGCGCAGGCTCAGCATGAAGAGCGCGAACACCTCCGCGAGGCCGAGGAACGCGTAGACGGCGAACCGTGTGAACGCGCTCGGAACGGGCCAGCAGATGTCTCCCGCATCCAGGCAGGCCTGGATGGCACGATCGATCTCGACATACTCACGCAGAATGAGGGAGAAGGCGGTGCCGAAGATGATTGCCGTGCCCGCGATGTTGCCGAAGATCATGCCCCCTTTCCGCCAGAAGGGGTAGGCCGCCAGCAGGCTCGCGGCAGGCGGGGCAATCAGCATCACCGCGATCCAGCCCCATCGGAGGCTGTTCACGTCCGGTCGTCCTGCCGTGCAGGAGACGCAGGGGACCCTCCGGCCGGCCCGGCCGGCACGCCGTCGAAGTACTCCACGACGCCCGTCTCGAGCGAATATTCCGCGCCGACCACGACGAGCCCCTGCGTCAGAATGAGCTGCTCCAGCACATCGGATCCGTGGCGCAGGTGGTCCACCGACGCGCGCACGTTCGCGCGCACGGCTTCCCGGAGGAGCGCCTCCGGATCGTCCTTCAGCCCCGTCGCCAGCAGGCCCTGCACCGACGGTCGCACGCGGTCGACGATCGATCGGAGATTCCTGGACTGATTCGCGGTCGGCTGCTGCAACTCCTCCAGCGTCGCCAGAATCGCGCCGCACTGAGAATGTCCGAGCACGACGACCAGCCGCGTATGAAACCGTTCAGCCGCGAACTCGACGCTGCCGACCTGCGATGGCGCGACGATGTTGCCGGCGACGCGGATGACGAAGAGGTCACCCAGGCCGCGATCGAACACGATCTCGGCGGGGACACGCGAGTCGGAGCACCCGAGCACGATCGCAAACGGCTCCTGACCGGCAGCCAGCTCGGTACGCCGCTCCTGGCTCATGCGGGAGTCCCCGCGCCGGACCTCGTATACGAAGCGGCGATTCCCCTCCCGCAGGCGCTCGAGCGCCTCGTGCGCCGGGATCATCGGCCGGCGCCCGGACGGGCTGCGTGGTGTGTCATGGCGTCAATTCTAGTGCGAGCGGCCCTGGAGATACGCATCGAGCGCCGCGAGGTAGTCATCGATCGTCTTCGCGTGGCCGAACACGAACCGGGACATGAAGCGGAAGAGCACGTTCGTGACCTCGCCGTGTTCGGTGATCGTCAGGCGGCTGCCGGATGTCTCCGGAACGATCACCCACTCCCAGGAGCCCGAGTACCCCAGATCGCGGTCGAGGATCTGCGTGACGAAACCACGGCCGGGCTCGTCTGCCAGGACCTCGTACGTGACCGATCCGTGCTTCTCGACCTCGCGAAACCGCGGACGGCCTTCCACCTCGCCGAGCAGCTCCACACGCGCGAGACCCGTCCGCCAGGCCGGGGAGGCACCGACATCGCGGACAGCGCGGTAGACGACGTCCGGAGGTGCCTGAACCGTCAGCGACCTCGACACGACATGACCGCGTGGCAGGAAGGCTCCGATGAGCGCAGCCGCGGCGGCAACCAGAATCAGCAGAAGCACGACGGCTCCCGCGGCGAGCATCAGGCGTGTCATGGGCGACCTTGCGGTCATGCGTGTTCGACGATGACCCGGAAGCCGATGTGATCGGACCGGCGCTCCGGTTCGTACCGGAGCCGCAGCGCGGATCGACAGAACGTGCCGGGGTCGTTCCACGCGCCGCCTCGACGCACGCGCGAATACGTCCCGTCTCTGTTGGGAAGGCCGCGGACGCCGCTCAGATCGGGATCGCTGCCGCCGGGCAGGCGCGCGTGATACCAGTCCCGACACCACTCGAAGATGTTGCCATGCATATCGCACAGGCCCCAGGGGTTCGGGGGATACCGGCCGACCGGCGTGCCTCGACCGATGATCGCCCCCTCGGCGCCGCCATTCAGCGTCTCGCCGGAAAAATTGGCGGCGTCGCGGCCCAGACGATCGCCAAACGCCGTCGCCGTCGTCGTGCCCGCCCGGCAGGCGTACTCCCATTGCGCTTCGGTGGGGAGGCGCACGACCCAGCTCGCAGGCAGCGTCGCGTCTGCGCGCGCGCGGCGCTCGAGCGCCGAGCAAAAGGCCCCGGCCTCGGCGAAGTTCACCCAGTAGACCGGCAGATCGTCGCCCAGCCCCGTCTCCGCGGCTGGGGCCTTGTCAGGAAAGGCCCCGACGATTCGGGTCCAAACGGCCTGCGTGGTCTCGAACTTCGCCATCCAGAAGCCGCGCGTGATGCGGACGTCAACCTGCGCTTCGTCGGGTCGGTGGCCGGTTTCGCCTGGGGCGCTGCCCATGACGAAATGGCCCGGCGGGCACCAGCAGAACGTGACGCCCCCGATCGACCGCTCTTTCCCTGCGGCTTCGCCCGTCAGCGACGGTCGGACGGGCTCCCGGTCCGGACGCTGTGGTTGCGCACGCAGGCGGGTCGCGACCAGCGCGCCTGCGGCGCCCATCAAGGCGGTCAGCAGCGTCCGTCTCGTCGTGCGCGCATCACGGTCGGCCGACTCATTCCACGCGAGCCGCCCCTTCACGACTCGTGTCACTTTCCTCGCAACCGCGCGACGGGGCCATCCACGCCGTTGGGCAACTGCTCCGCGGCAAGCTGGTCGTCGTCTTTCACCTCGCGTTTCAGGCGCGCCAGCTCGGTCTTCAACCGGTCGGTCAGCGCCTCCTGCCCGGGCCTGCCGTACAGGTTGTCGAGCTCCCGCGGATCCCGGACGAGATCGAAGAGCTCCCACTGATCCTTCTTCCAGAAGTGAATCAGCTTGTGCGTGCGCGTGCGTACGCCGTAGTGCGCGCGCGTGTTGTGATCGCCGGGATCGTGGTAGTAGCGGTAGTACATGGACGTGCGCCAGTCCGCCGGGGGGCCGCCGCGCAGCACGGGCAGGAGGCTTCGGCCCTGCATGCCGGGGGCCGGCGGGAGGCCCGCCGCCTCGAGGAAGGTCGGCGCGAAGTCGATGTTGAGCGCCATGGCGTCGGTTCGGGTGCGCGGCTTGATCCCGTCGGGCCAGCGGA
>JANPJN010000436.1:0-4394 GCA_031425515.1 Acidobacteriota bacterium
GGTCCCGGAAGTCGAGGACGGCGCGATACCGGAAGCCTTCCCGGTGCAGCGCCGGCCACTGCACCAGCATCTGTCCGAGCCCGCCGAGAAGGGTGCCGATCGCGATCCCGGCGATGGGCGGGAGGCCGACCCTGGGCATGAGCGGCACGACGGCCACGGCGGACGCGATCGTCGCGACGTTGAACATCGCGGGCGACAGCGAGGGCACGAAGAACCGTCGCAGCGAGTTGAGCATTCCCATCATCGCGACCGAGATGGCAACGGTCGGCAGGAAGGGCAGCATCGCGCGCGTGAGCCCGGTCGTCAGCTCGAGCTTCCCCGGCGCGTCGGCAAACCCCGGTGCGATGGCGCGTGTGATCGGGGAGGCGAACAGGATCCCGAGGATCACGAGCAGGCCCGTGACGACCAGGAGCGCGTTGATCACCATGTTGCCGAGCCGCCAGGCGGCGTCCCGGCCGTAGAGAGTGAGGGTGCGCGTGAAGGCCGGCACGAAGGCTGCCGTGAGCGCCCCTTCGGCGAAGAGATCGCGCAGGAGGTTTGGCACGCGGAAGGCCACGTTGAAGGCGTCCATCTCGGCCCCGCTGCCCGCGCCGAAGAGGGCGGCGAGCACGATCTCCCGCGCCACGCCCAGCAGGCGGCTGGCCATGGTCGCGAGGCCGATCAGTCCGGCCGACCGCGCGAGTGTCGAGCTCATCGTGTGCGCAGGGGAGGGACGGCTGGTGTGACGAACGGGCGGCGGGCACGCATCGAGGGGTCAGCGTACCACTAAAAAAGCCCCTGCCTTGCGGCAGGGGCGAAGGAGGATGGATGAGAGGCTGTGGTGTGTGCCTGTCAGAGTGTTAGACGAAGGCGGCGGCGAAAAGTTTGCGTGCGCTACGCGCCGCCGAGCTTGCGCCGGACGATCTCGTTGATGGTGCGGCCGTCCGCCCCCTTGCCGGCGAGCTTTGGCATGACGGCCTTCATCACCCGTCCCATATCCTTCGCCGCCGTGGCGCCCGTTTCCAGGATCGCCTCGTCCACGGCCCGTTCGACCTCGGCGGCGTCGAGCGGCGGCGGGAGGTACTGTTCGAGCACGGCGATCTCTGCGGTTTCCCGCGCCGCCAGCTCCGGGCGCCCGCCGCTCGTGAACTGCTCGACCGAGTCCCTGCGCTGCTTGATGAGCGAGGCCACCACCTGCTGCGCCTCGGTCTCGTCCAGCGCGCGCCCCTTCTCGACTTCGCGGTTCATCAGCGCCGCCTTCGCCATCCGCAGCGGCATCAGCCGTGCCTGATCCCGGCTCCGCATCGCCGTCGTCATATCCGCGCTGATCTGTTCAATCAAACTCATGGCTCACCTTTCTCCAGCTATCAGCTCTCAGCTTCCAGCTTCCAGCTCTCAGCTTCCAGAGACGCGCTTTCGTGCCCATACCCCTGGGACCCTCGCCGCCCGCGGGCTCAGCGTATAACGAGGTTCGAACGCTGGACCCGGAAACCTGAGCGCCGTAAGCTGATAGCCGACAGCTGATAGCTCCGAGCGGAGCCGGTAGCTGGAAGCTGGAAGCCGGGAGCTGAGAGCTGAGAGCTGAGAGCTGAGAGCTGACAGCTCCTCAGAACGTCAGATACCACGTCTGGATCCCCTCGACACACACGACAGCGAGGAGCACGGCGGCTGCGACTCTGCCGACCCGTCCGCTCGACCAGAGGCTCGACGCGCCGGCGGCGCCCGCCAGCGCCACGACGGGGACGGACGCAAGGTAGTAGCGCATGTCCACCGGCGTGAGCACCCCCAGCGCGAGGAACGCGAGGCAGGAGATCGTCCAGCCTGCGATTGCCAGGGCTGCGCGGTCGCGGCTGCCGCGCACGAACAACGCCCACGCACCGGCCATGGCCAGCAGCAGCGGCGCCGGCCCGAGATAGAGCCGCAGATACATCGGCACGCTCGCGGCGCGTGTGCCGATCGACCGTCCTCCCGCATCCGGCGCCGCCGTCGCCGTCTCGGTCGTGATCCGGAGGAACTCCGCCCGATAGGTGTCGCCGAAGTGCGCGTAATACAGCGCCACGGCAAGCAGCAATGCGCTGCCGGCCGCGAGCCACACCGCGGTCGACAACGGCCGGAGCGCAGCGCCGCCCTTCAGTCGCAGCAGCGCACCCGTCGCCACCGACGCCACGAGCAGCAGCGGGAAGGTGCCCGTGTGCGACAGGAACGCGGCGGCGAGCACGGCCGTCAGCAGCGCCACGAGGGGCCCCCGCGTGCGCTCGACCCCGGCGGCGCAGACGACCGCGAGGGCGAGCACGGCCATCGACTGCGCAAAGGCGTTGGTCAGATTCCCGACCGTGTAGACACGAAACTCGAGCGGGATCATCTGGTAGAGGACCACGGCCGCGGCCCCGGCCCACGGGTCCGGCCAGTTGCGCCGCACCGCCAGATAGAGCGAGGCTCCGGCGACCGCATCCACCGCGAGCGCCACGATTCGGAGCAGGTCCATGTCGGCCGCTCCGCGTATCACCAGACCCGAAAACGGCGCGGCGAACAGATAGAAGCCCGGGGGATACGGGAAGGTGTAGTTGCCCGGCGCGATCGACGTGAAGTAGAGGTTTCCCGCGAGCACCCCCTGGAAGCGGTGCGCATGGAACATCGCGTCCCCCACCGGCATGCCGGGATGGAGCAGTACCAGCAGCTTCAGGAACAGCGCGGCCGCGGAAAAGACGATCACGAAGCGGGCGGGCGCAGCCGGCCGAAGTCCCCGGACGTGTGTCCAGCCAGCTCCGGCCGCGAGGGCCGCGGCGATCCACGCGGCCAGCGCCGCCGCGTTCTCCGGATACCCGGCATACGGGCCGAACCCCCGCGACAGGATCGCCGCCTGGCCCACCGACACAAGGACCACCCAGGCCGCCGTCGCGCCGGTGCTCGCGAAGAGCGCGATCCCGGCGGCGAGTGCCGCCGCGCCGATTGCCGCACTGGCGAGCGTCCGCACGGGCGGCCAGGCGAACCCCACCGGCGTCAGCGTCACGTCGTCCAGCATTACCCCGAGTGCCCGCGCATCGCCGGGCCCGGGCACCATCGTGCGGTCCACCTCCATCCGGATGACCGCGCCGCGCGGACGCTGAGGGCGTGCCGGGACGGTGACGCGAGTTGTCTCGAAGGCCTGTGTGGAGCGCGCGGTCGAGATCAGCAGACCGTCCGCGTAAAACGACAGCCGCGGGTTCGTGGCTGGATCCGGCCGGGCCGACCGCGCGCGCAGCGCCAGGGTCCAGTCGCGCCGGCGATCGAGCTCGGGAATCCGGATCGTCATGTCCGACCCCGTCCAGGCAAACGTCAGCCCGCTTGCGTCGTCCCGCTCCACCGGAAACACGCCGCTGACGAGCCGCGGCGGGTCGGTATCGAACGACAGGCGAATGGCGCCGGAGACACCGAGCGCGATCACCAGGGCAATCGCGCCGCACGCGGCGCCTGCGGCCGCGGCTCCCAGCTGGCGTCCGTACGGAACGGGAATGGGCATGGCGGAAGCCGGGTCAGCCGACCTGCGTCGGCCGCGCGTCGATCACCTCGCGATAGATCTCCCAGTACTGCGCCGCGACCGCGTGCGGGCGGAAGTCGCGATCGATGATCTCGCGCGTCGCCGGGAGCGTGCGGCGCTTGTCGTGGAGGAACTCGACGATCGCTTTGCCGAGCGAGATCGGCTGCTCGCCCGGAACGATGCTGACGTCGGGCCCGAAGACCCCGTTCAGTTCCAGCCCACCGGGGTTGTCGCTCGAGATGACCGGCGTGCCGCACGCGAGCGCTTCGACCGCAACAGTCGGCAGCGCCTCGAGCACCGATGGCAGGACGAACAGGTCCGCCGCAGCGCAGTACCGCGCGACGGTCGCGTTGTCGACCAGACCGGCGAACACCACATGGCGCTCGACACCGCCCGATCGCGCGCTCCTGCGCAGGTCCTCCATGAGGGGGCCTGTACCGCAGATCACGAGTCGCGTATCCGGGAAAACGCGGACGACATCCGTCATCGCCTCGATGAGCGTGCGCTGCCCGGCCAGCGGGTGCAGCCGCTTCACGTTGAGCAGAAGGTGACGGCTGCCCATGCCGAGAGCACGGCGCTCGGCCACCTGTCTGGCCACGTCGTGCCAGGCGAACGACGGTCCAACCGGCGGATAGATGACCTGCGCGTCGCGTCGTCCGAGCCCGAGATCGTGGGCACGTGTCATCAGCCGATCGCTGTAGAACGTCACGGACGTGGCGGCTCGATAGGCGCGCGTGAAGAGGTCGGGCCAGCGCCGCGTCGGCTCGTAATGCCAGATCTCCGTCCCGTACAACGTCAGCACGGTCGGCTTGCCCTGCCGCCGCGCCAGCAGGATGGCCATCTCCGCGAGCAGGCCGTTGCTGTGGACGTGGACAATGTCGGCGCGCGCGATGCGCGG
>JANPJN010000437.1:0-3130 GCA_031425515.1 Acidobacteriota bacterium
CAGACGAGGGCATGATCGAGAAGTCGTTCGCATCGGGCTCGGGGCCGACCATGCCGACCAGGGTCCACGAGACGCCGCCGTCTTTCGTCCGCACGCAGAGCACGCGACCTTCCTTGCCGTTCGACTTGGCGGCCGTCAGGAACATCGTCAGTTCCCTCGGTCCATCCACCAGGTAGTCGGTCCTGGCGGCAATGCCCTTCTGGCCGAAGTCCGGGAGCGTGTAGGGGCCGTGCCACGTCCGTCCTTTGTCGGCCGTGTGGAAGAACCACGAGGGCCCGACGTGGATGTCGCTCATACGCGCGCTCAGTGCGAAACCGGGCGCCGTGAAGTCGATCGGCACGGTAAGGGGCATCGCCGCTTTACCCCCTTTGTCCGTCGGGACCCCGGCGATGTTCCCCGGCGTGGGCGGGGGAATCAGGCCCGCGGCCTTCTCGTGCGCCCACGTCTTTCCGCCGTCGAGGCTGCGCGCCAGCATGTGCTCTTCAGGCCGCTGGCGATCGATCGGGTGCCCCGCCTCCGCCCCTCCGTCGCGCATGTGCCCCCAGCTGAAGCCAACCAGAATCTCCTCCCCCCACGCCCAGATGCCGTGGTTCGCGGGCCAGCCGCCGTACCGCTCGGGCGCGCGCGCGAGAATCGTGTGCACGGGGGCAGGCCCTGCCGCGGCTGCCGCTGGTGTTGTGGCAGTCGGAGTGGCCTGGTCTCCGGACGACATAGCGGACACGACGGAAGCCGCCGTGGCGGCAGCGAGCGCCAGCGCGGCGATTGGAGCGATGCGCATCATCGGGTGTCTCTCTTTCAGTCCCGCGGTGGGGCTTGCCTGATCCAGTCTTCGTTGAACATGACGTGCTTGATAGTCTTCAGGTTGTAGCTGTAGGTCGCGTGCAGCGATCCGTCGCGCGCCTGGACGAGCGACGGATAATCGAACCGCTGGCCGGGTGTGTTCTCGAGGTGCCGCGTCCAGCGCCAGGTGGCCCCGCCATCGGTCGAGAGCGACACCGCCAGCCGATCGCGCGGGCTGCTCTCCTTGTCGTTGTAGACGATGGCCAGCGCTCCGCTTGCCAGCGCGATCGCCTCGATCCCGCCACCGGGATTCGGGAGCGTCGTGGGAACGGGCGCCGACCACGTCAGCCCGTTGTCGCTGGACTCGCTCCGGTGGATCCGATGCGCGGCGGTGGCGTCACGGAAGAACGGCAGCAGCCGTCCATCCGCGAGCGGCACGACGGACGGCTGCATCACGCCCGCCCCCGGCACCATGCGCGAGAACGTCCACGTGATCCCGCCGTCCCGGGTGATCGCCATCGCGGCCGCGTTGAAGTTCTCGTTGGCCAGCGGCACGAGCAGCGCGCCATCGCGAAGCGTGACCGGGTGGGTCCGTGGCATCCATCCAAGACGCCGCGCAAAGGGGTCGTCCAGGCGCGCGATCAGACCGCCCGCCCGCTCCAGCGCCTGCGGGCTCTGCCGGCCTGCGCCTCGCCGTAGCTCATTCGCCTCGCGCGCGACCAGCTCGTCGAGCCCCTCGGGCTTCGGCACCAGCACCCCGGCACTCGCCCAACGGGGCGCCCCTTCCCCTTCGTAGTCAGTGGACGTCCGATACTGAAGCAGGGAGCTGCCCCACGTCCGTTCCGGCACCGCGATCAGCGTCGCGTGCACGAGCCACAGCCGCTGTCGCGCATCGATCGCGAGCGCCGGATTGTTGTCGGACAGCCCGAAGGTGTCGGCGACGACGAACGGCGCCCCCCACGCGACGGCTCCCTTCCCCAGCCTCGCTCCTCCAATCCGCACATCGTCGCTCTTATCCTCGTCTCCGCCCTTGAAGTAGTAGGCATCGTTCGACGCTCCGCGCTCGTACCAGACCGCGAAGAGGGAACCGTTCGGGGTTTCGACGATGCTGGAGGCGTGGACGTGGCCGCGGTCGCCGGTGAAGATGAACCGTTCCTGGAGGAGCGGCGCCGTGCCGGTGTTCGAACCGCTCGCGACGAGGAGGCCAAGGGCGGCAAGAGCGACGCCCCAGCGCGCGCGCGTCGAGGCCATCCACACGATCAGGGCCGCGAGAACCTGGCCGCGCCGTCGGCCGGTTCCCGGATCAGGCCTGAGTGCAGGAGCCAGTCGGGCAGCCACGCGGTGAACTCGATGATCTGACGCTGCCTGAGCGGCGTGACGGGCAGGGGCAATGGACCGGTGGGGATGCCGCGTGCGGCAAGGCCGATGCGAATACCCCACGGGGTGGGAAAGGGGGCGATGTGCGTGATGAGCTCGTCGAGGAGCCCCTGGAGACGTGCGGCCTCGCAGTCGTCGCCCGCTTCGTGGCTTCGGTAGAGCGCCACGAGCAGCTCCGGGCAGAACCCGGCCACGCCGGAGATGCCGCCGTCCCAGCCAGCGTCGAGACCCGCGTGCAGCGCCCGATCGTCGCCGACGAGCAGTGACCAGGGCGCGGAGCCCCGCGCGGACTGGAAGGCGGCCAGATGCTCGAACTGACCGCTGCTGTCCTTGACCCCAACGATGAACTCTTCGTTGCGGAGCAGATTGAGAATGGTCTGCGGTTCCAGTCCGTTGGTGAAACCTGGAAGGTTGTAGAGCAGGCAGGGGGCGCGCAGCGACGCACTGACGGCGGACGCGTAGGCTTCGAGATCCTCCTGATCGTATCGGAAGAACATTGGCATCGGCAGCAGCAGCGCCCGGCTGCCGGCGTCGTGGGCGGCCTGGCCCAGCTCCACGGAGAGCCGCATCGACGGCGCACCGATTCCGACGAGGAGATCGCAGCCAGGCGGGAGCCGCCGTACGGCGCGGCGGATCACCGCGTGCCGATCCGCTGCTTCGAAGTGGGGATACTCGCCCGTCGCACCCGCGATGCAGATCCCGGAGACGCCAGCCTCCAGCAGGAAGTCCACGACGCGGTCGAACGTCGCGAGGTCGAGGCGCCCGTCCTGGTGGACGGGCGTGACAACCGCCGCGATGAGCCCCTCGATACCCACGGTTATCCCCTCATCCTGGTGCCGCTCAGAACCACACGCGCGCAGCAAGCTGCATGATGCGCGGGTCCGCGGCGGTCGTGATGCGGCCGAAGTTGGCCGAGTCGCGCCCGGTGTTCGGGGCGCCCAGATTGACGTTGTTCAGTGCGTTGAACGCCTCG
>JANPJN010000438.1:0-2680 GCA_031425515.1 Acidobacteriota bacterium
TGCCACGCCGCCGTACTCGATCGCCAGGCTCCCCAGCGCCGCCCGCAACCCGTCGATCGGCATGCCGAGATCGAGCAGCGCCCCCAGCACCATGTCGCCCGACGCACCGGAAAAACAGTCGAAGTAGAGCGTCTTCGCCAACTAGACCGTACCTTCTTCCTTGAAGCTGAAGTACCGCACGTCTCCGAGGATCACATGATCGATCACGTCAATCCCCATCAGGACGCCCGCGGCCGCCAGCCGTCGCGTCAACTCCACATCATCGGGGCTTGGCTTCGGGTCGCCCGACGGATGATTGTGGAACAGCACGATGGCGGCCGCGCCCGCAGCCGCCGCCGCACCGAACACCTCGCGCGGATGGACGATGCTCGCGTCGAGGGTGCCCACCGAGAGCACGACCGTACGCAGCACGCGGCGCCGGGTGTCGAGCAGGACCACGCCGAACTGTTCCACGGACCGGTTGCCGTACTGCGGCAGCAGGAACTCCGCCGCGGCGCGCGGGCTGGCAATCTGCACCCGTTCGGCCGCCGCCCGCGTGAGCGTTCGCCGGCCCAGCTCCACCGCCGCCAGAATCTGCGCGCCACGCGCGGCGCCGATTCCGGGAATCGCGCGCAGCTCGTCGTGCCTCGACCGCACCAGGCCGTGCACGCCGCCCGACGCGTCGAGCACGGCATTGGCGACGTCCAGGGCACTCGCGCGAGCCCGGCCCTGACCCAGCACGATGGCCAGCAGTTCGTTGTCGCCGAGGCCCGCGGCGCCCAGGCGCTGGAGCTTCTCGCGCGGCCGATCGTGAGGCGCAACGCTCTTCATCGTACACCATACCCTGCTATACTTCGGGCGATGCGTCGTCTGCTCGCCGCGCTTCTGCCGATCCTTCTCGCCGCCGGCTGCTCTGAACCTCCCCACAAGGAAATGAACCAGGCGCAGGGGGCGATCGATGCCGCGCGCGCCGCGGGAGCAGAGCAATACGCGTCCGAGGCATTCACCGCCGCCGCGTCCGCGCTGCAGCAGTCGCACGAGGCTGTCGAGCAGCGGGACTACCGGCTGGCCCTGACCCGCGCGATTGACGCGTCCGAGCGCGCTCAGGATGCGGCCAAGCTGGCGGCCGACGGCAAGGCCCGCGCGCGCAGCGAAGCCGAACTCGCCGTGAGCACCACGAACGCCGCCGCCCTGGCGCTCGACGTCCGGCTGAAGGCGGCGGAGGCCGCCCGCGTGCCGGCCCGAACGCTCGTCGCTCCGCGCAAGGTCGCCACGGAGGCAGCCGCGACGCTGCAAAAAGCGCGCGCACACCTGGCGGCCGGCGCGTACGCCGAGGCGATGTCAGCGGTCAAGGAGCTGGAGCGCGCGATTCGCGCGGAGATGGAAACGATGGACGCGCTGCCCTCGTCGCGGACCGCGCGACGGACGCCGCGGAGGCCCTGAGACAGGTCGCAGCAACGGACATCCCGCTCGTGCGGGATGCTCGCAGAAACTGAGCGGTGCCGGCGTCAGTCCACGCCGAGCCAGGTTGCCTGCGCGATGAGTTCCGCCCAGCCCGTCAGGAAGAGTCCCTCGTCGGTCCACTCGACGCGCTGCGCCCCACCGGGCGAGACCACCTGCACATCGCTCGCGGCGCCGCCGTACCGGATGGCCGCAACCGCCGCCGCGCACGCGCCCGTCCCCGACGCCTCGGTCGGGCCGACACCCCGCTCCCAGATCAGAATGCGCACCCGCCCCGGATTCTCGACCGTCGCGAGCTCGACGTTCGTGCCCTCGGGGAAATGCGGATGCACCGCCAGTGCTGCCGCCAGCGTGTGCAGCCGCTCCGCGGTGACCGGTCCGAGGACGACGCACTGGGGGTTGCCGACACGGAGAGTGACCGCCTCGACGGCGAGGCCATTGACATCGATTCGTTCGAGGGCGAGCCGTTCGGGTTTCCCCATGGCCGCACGAAACGTAAAGCGCGAGCCCATGGCGTCGAGGCGCTCGAGCCGCTTCGTGCCCGCGTCGGTATCGATGTCTATCGGTGCATCAGTCGGTCCGCGCTGCGACGCGATCCAGGCGCCGAGACAGCGCACGCCATTCCCCGACACCTCGGACCGGCTGCCATCGGCGTTGAGGAGCCGCATCGAGGCGCCTGCCCCGGTTTCCTCGTAGGCGATGAGCCCGTCGGCGCCGATGCCGCGATGCCGATCGCAGAGTGCTCGAGCCAGCGCGGGACGATCGGCGGTGGTTGCGACATCGGCCTCACGCACCAGGAGAAAGTCGTTCCCGAAGGCATGCGCCTTCACGACCATCAGCGGAGTACGGCTCATTTGCGGCAGAACGCCAGAAGGTGCCACCCGAACCGGCGGACGAGCGAGCGCGGCAGCGCGTTGAACGTGCCCACGAAGAACGTGTTGAACAGCGTGCCCTTCCACCCGCCGTGCAGCCGGGACTTCACGGGGAAGCGCTCTTCGACGATCCGGACGTCGCGATAGCCCTCGAGCAGCGCCCTGAACTCTCCCGCGCTGTAGCGCAGCAGGACCGGGGCGTCCTCGTGTTCGAGGGGCACCTTCATCAGCTTCGAGAGCGCGTTCAGCCAGGAGATGCGGTTGTAGACCTGGAACACCGCTTCGCCCCCGGGCTTGAGCACGCGCCGGCACTCGTCCACCAGCGCCTGCGGATGGGTCGTGTACTGGACGACGCCGTGGGCGTAGAC
>JANPJN010000439.1:0-3108 GCA_031425515.1 Acidobacteriota bacterium
GCCAGCCCGGTGAACTCCTCGGTTCTGCCGCTCGGCCAGGCAATGACGACGCGGTCGAGGCGATCGCGCGCACCGACCCCGAACGTGAGCGGCAGCTCGCTCTGCGAGAGATAGCTCGACCCGCTCCTCACCACCCGCGTCTGCGTCGTTCCGCCATGCATGATGCGGACGGTGGCGCCGATGGCGTCGCGGTTCGACTTTACGCCGACGAGCCGGAAGCGCACGCTGCGGCGCCCTCCGGAGTGATCGGTGCGGAAGAGGACCGGGGGCCCGCCGTTGGTCGTCATGAGGATGTCCACGTCCCCGTCGCCGTCGAAATCGCCGCACGCGAGCCCACGGCCGATTCGCGGCTGCGCGAAGCCCCCGCCCGCCTCCGCGGCCACATCGCGAAAGGCGCCGCCGCCCTGGTTGATGAACAGGTGCGGCGGTTGGGCGTGCCCGGCATTGCCGCGGATGTTCCTGACCGTATCGTCGATATGCCCGTTGGCGACGACGAGATCGAGGGTGCCGTCGAGATCGATATCCGCGAAGAGACAGCCGAAGCCGAGACGCGTCCGCGAGGCGGCGCCGACGCCCGACGGCCCCGTCACTTCCCGATAGGTACCCCTCTCGGCTTCTCGATAGAGGCCGATCATCTCCCCTTCGAAGTTCGTGATCGCGATCCCGGGCCGCCCGGTGTTGGCGAAGTCGGCCGCGTCCACGCCCATACCGGCGCGCGCCTTGCCGTCCTCGCTGAGCGCGATCCCGGCCTCGAGCCCCACGTCCTTGAAGGTGCCGTCGCGCTGGTTTCGATAGAGCTTGTTGGGCTGCGTGTCGTTGGCCACGAGAATGTCGGGCCACCCGTCCTGGTCGTGGTCCACCAGGGCGACGCCGAGCGCCTTGGAACTGGAGTCGAAGATGCCACACGTGGCGGTGACGTCTTCGAAGGTGCCGTCGCCTTTGTTGCGGAACAGCCAGCACGTCTCGCCGCGGTACGCCTCCGGCGTGCAGTAGGACTTGCGGGTGCCGTCGATGCTGCAGAAGACGTCGTGCGCCGCAGACCACCGGACGTAGTTGCAGACGAACAGATCGAGGAGGCCGTTGCGATCGGTGTCCACCCACATCGCCGACGTGCTGAACGCTTCGCGGTTGCCAAGGCCGCTCGCACGGGTGACGTCCACGAATCGCCCCTTGCCGGTGTTCCGGAACAAGCGGTTCTGGCCGACGCACGTCACGAAGAGATCCTGGAACCCGTCGTTGTTGAAGTCGCCGACGGCCACGCCCATGCCGTACATCTCCACATCCAGGCCCGCCGCGCGGGTCACGTCCGTGAAGGTGCCGTTCCGGTTGTTGCGATACAGCGTGAGCGTGGACCGCTGCCGTTTGTGGCCGGGCCAGTCCATGCCGTTGATAAAGACGATGTCCTGCCAGCCGTCGGCGTCGAAGTCGATGAAGGCGCAGCCCGCGCCGAGGGTTTCGGGCAGGAGCTTGCCGCCCCACGCGCCGGTGTTGTGCTGGAAGGCGAGGCCGGCGGCGGCCGTGACGTTCGCGAGCTGGAAGCCGGGAGAGCCCTGGGCGGAGACGCCGCCGCGGGCCGTCGACGCCAGCGTCGCCAATGCGCCGCACTGCCCGAAGAAATCGCGACGGTTCACAACGGGTTCACCAGGCCGTGCTGCATCGCGTACACGACCAGCTCCGCGGTCTTGTGGACGTTCAGCGCGTTCATGATGTTCGTCCGGTGCACCGCGACCGTGTTGACGCTCAGCTCGAGCTTCTGCGCGATCTCCCGATTCGACAGGCCGCTGCAGATCAGTTGGAGGACCTGGAGCTCTCGCGGCGTCAGCCGGCTGCGCTCGCTGCCCGCCGCCGGCGCTTTCGACACGGCCGGGTCCAGGACCTTCTCCCCCGCGGCGACCCGGTGCACCGCGGCGGCGAGGTCGAGGTCGAGCGCGCTCTTGAGGACGTAGCCGCTGGCACCGGCGTCCAGGGCCTGGCGCACGAGCGTTTCCTCGGAGTGCATGCTGAGCATCAGCACCCGCACGGACGGCGCCGCGGCGAGGACGGCCGGGATGGCCGCCAGCCCGCTCGTTCCCGGCATCGCGGCATCCATGACGACGACCGTGGGTTTCAGTTCCGACGTCATGCGGATCGCTTCTTCGCCATTGCTCGCCTCCCCGACGACCTCGATCGAGGGGTCGTCTTCGAGGAGCCTGCGGAATCCGCGCCGAACGAGCGCATGATCGTCGGCCAGCAGTACGGTGATCGTGTTCGTCATAGAGGACCGCCTGAGGAGGCCAGTGGTACACGAAGGCGCACGAGCGTGCCTCCCTCACGGGGACGCAGCAACTCCAGGGTGCCGCCAAGGAGCGCCGCACGCTCCCGCATGGCGACGAGGCCGAGCCCGCGGCGGCCAGGCTTCGCCGCGATCCCCGTACCGCGATCTTCGACCTCGAGCGTCAGCGCGTCGTGGCCGCACCGGAGCCGCACCGTCGCACGCGAGGCGCCCGAGTGCCGGGCCACGTTGTTCAGCGACTCCTGCAGCACCCGATACACGTGGATGCCGGTCGTCTCGTCGATGCGCGGCGTGTCGCCGGACCGCTCGTAGTCGATGGCCACGCCAAGCTGCCGTTCGACCGTGGACAGGTACCAGTCGATCGTGCTCTCCAGCCCGAGCTCTTCGAGAATCGACGGATGGAGGGTCTGCGAGAGCCCCCGCACGTTGTCGAGCGCCGCCTGCGCAATCTCGCCGATCTCGCGCAGCTCGGTGCGCAGCGTCGATCCCTCCGGCGCCTGCCGGCCGGCGCGGCCGAGCATCAGCCCCATCGCCGTCAGCACCTGGCCGAACTCGTCGTGCAGCTCCCGCGAGATCTCGCGAAGTGTGGACTCGCGTGCGGCGATGAGCTTCTGCGCCAGCTCGCGGCGGTCGTCCGACAGCGCCGACATCTGCGCGAAGAGTCGCCGGTTCGTGCGGATCAGGAACAGCCCGGTCACCGCAATGGCGGCGAGCGTGGCGGCCAGGAACCCGTACACTTGCCGCTGGACGACGGCGTAGATGTCCTGGACCTGCTGGGCGGTCTGCTCCTCGCTGGCGTTGTTCTGCACCAGCAGCCGCGCCACCGCCGAACTGAG
>JANPJN010000440.1:0-3368 GCA_031425515.1 Acidobacteriota bacterium
CGGCGATCGCCGCGGCGCACACCACGGCGACGAGGGCGCTCAGGTGACGGCGGATTGTGAGTGGCATGATGGTCCCTTCGGGCGATCACTCCAGGTTGATGGACGGCAGCGGCCGGGTAGCTCCAGACCCGCCACGCGGAATGACCGCAAACTAGAGTGTCGTCTGGCTCATTGTCAAGCAGCCCGCGAGGATCCAGCCTGGGCCGCTCGGCCCGGAATCGTCCAGTACGCCGAGATTGCCCCCTGCTGGCGGCCCTGTCGACGCGCGCACGCGGTGTTCCAAAGCGCACAGTCGCTCGGCGGCGTTCGCCATACGCTGGGGACATGGCAGACCATGACCCCGCCGACGAGCGCAACCGCGAGAAGGCAGAAGACGTCCGCGAGGACGCGGAGCAGGGCCGCCAGACGGCCGAGCATGACCGGGGGTCCGAGGAGGACGACCGCGCGCGCGCGGAGTCCGGGAGGCGGGAGGCCGAAGACTTCCGACGCCTGGCGGAGGAGGCGCGGGAGATGCGCGATCAACACCGCGAAGCGCTCGAACTGCTGAGGCGAGAACGGGAACTCGTCCGCGAGGCGGCTGAAGGTGCGCGGCACGCCAGTGAGGACGCGCGGCTTGCGAGTGAGGAAGCCAGGCACGCCGGCGAAGAGGCCCGCCTGGCCGGGGAGGCGGCGCGCCATGCCGCCGTTGATGCCGTGCGCGCGACCGCGTCGTCGCTGAAGACCGCGCTCGAAAGCATGCAGGCGCTCGAGGAGCTCAGGCGCACGCTTCGTGAAGTCCGGGACGTGAAATCTCTCGACCCCAACTGACCATCGTCTCCAGGACTAGGACACCGCACTCCTCAACCCCATCGTCGCGGCCGCCGGCTTCATGCCGCCAGGTGTCGCACGCGGGGCGACGGCATGCTGCGCAGGAATCTGCTGCGGCAGCACGAGCGTCTCGGCCCAGTCTTCCAGCGGGGGCGCGATCGCGGTCGCCCCCTTCGGCCCCAGCGGCACATTCGCGACGAGCATCGCTTCGACCGCCGACGCCGAGAGCGGGCGGGCGAACAGGAATCCCTGCGCGTGCGTGCACCCGAGCCGCTCGAGCTCGCGCGCCTGCGCGTCGGTCTCGATGCCTTCGGCCACGACGCTGGTCTTCAGCGTGCGCGCCAGCGCCAGGATGCTCTCGACGATCGCGGGGCGGTCGGGGAGGAGGAGGCTCTTCACGAACGAGCGGTCAATCTTGAGGGCGTCCACCGGCAGCTTGTGCAGGTGGCTCAGCGACGAATACCCGGTTCCGAAGTCGTCGAGATAGACCTTCACGCCGTAGTTGCGCAGATCGCGGAGCAGACTGGCGGCATCGGCCGGGCTGTCCATCAGCGCCGTCTCCGTGATCTCGACGCGCAGGTCGGCCCGCGCCAGCCCCGAGTCCTGCACGGCCTGCTGGACGATGCGGAGGAAGTTGTGCTGCATGAGCTGACGGCTCGACACGTTGACCGTGATGCACTCCAGCCCGGCGCCGGGGAAGCGCCGCTGCCAGTCGGCGAACGTCTCGCAGGCCCGCTGCATCACCCACGTCCCAATCTGCTCGATGAGACCGAGCTCCTCGGCGATCGGAATGAAGGTCACCGGAGAGATGGGCTCGCCGTCGCGGGTCCACCGGATCAGGGACTCGAAGCCGATGCACATCCCGGACGTCAGGGCCACAATCGGCTGGTAGACCACTTCGAAGTCGAAGGTCGAGACCGCCCGCCGCAGGTCGTTCTCCAGGCTGAGACGGTCACGCACGCGCGCGTGCATGGCGGCATCGAACACTTCGTGGCGGGCCTTGCCTCGCGACTTGGCGTGGTACATCGCCGTGTCGGCGTCGCGCATGACTTCGTCCGGATTCGTGTAGTGCGCCGGCCCGAACGCGATGCCGATGCTCGCCGACGTGAACACCTCCCGCCCGCCGATGGAAAACGGCTCGGTCAACGATTCCTGGATCCGGAACGCAATCGCATTGGCCTGCCCGTCGTCGGCCAGCCCGTTCAGGAGGATCGCGAACTCGTCACCCCCCAGCCTGGCGAGCGAGTCGCCGGCGCGGAGGCAGGATTCGAGGCGGCGTGAAATGCCGACCAGGAGCTCGTCGCCGACGAGATGCCCGAGGCTGTCGTTGACGATCTTGAAGCGGTCGATGTCCACATACAGGACCGCGAACGAGCTGGAGACGCGCCGGACCCGGCCGTCCTCCAGCCGTCGTCCCAACCCCTCCACGAAGACGTCGCGGTTGCAGAGCCCGGTGAGCGAGTCGAGGAAGCCGGCGCTGCGGAGGCGTTCCTGCGCGATGGTGTGCTCGGTCGTGTCCGTCAGCGATCCGGCGATGCGGTCCGGACGCCGCCCCGCGCCCTTGAGCGCCACGCCGCGACAGAGGAAGCGGCGATACGTGCCGTCCTCCCGCCGTATCCGGTGCTCGTGCTGGAGGAGATCGGACACCCCCGTGAGGTGGGACTCGAGCGCCCGCTGGAGATCCGCGAGATCCTCCGGGTGCACGCGCTCGAACCAGATCTCCGGGCGCACGGTGCCCGAGGACGCCGGCATTCCGACCATCTGCCACCATCGGCCGGACGCGTGGAACTCGCGCGTCCGAAGGTCCCAGTCCCAGAGGCCGTCGTTGGCCCCTTCCACGGCGAGGGCATAGCGATCGACGGTGCGTCGGGACTCCTGCTCCGTTCGGACGCGATCGGTCACGTCATGCCAGAGGAGCGACACCCCCTCGGCGACGGGCACGACCTTCACGAGCAGCGTGCGCGGGTCCGTTGCCGAGGCGATCCGTACCTGCGGCAGCGTCCGGGGGGTGCGGTCCGACAGCGTGTCCCTGATCGCGCGCGGCAGCTCCGTGGCGCCGAGTGCCGGAACGGCGCCCACGATGTCGCGGCCCAGCGCCCGGTCCCGGGCGCAGCCCAGCATGCGTTCGATGACGTCGTTCCAGACCGTGACCCGGCCGTCGCGTCCGACCCCGCACAGCCCTTCTTCCCTGAACGCGGCCACGTCGCGACCCCGCCGTTCGTCTTCGATCCGCGTCACGTAATCGGCATACGTCCAGCAGGCGAAGAACAGCGGGACCGCGACTACGGGCACCACGGCCCACAACTGCAGATCGATCACCGCCGCGAGACACACCGCAATGCCCGCGCCGACGACGTAGACCGGCATGCTTTGCAGCATCCGCACCGGCCACGATCGATCGATGGGCGTTCGCGCGACAAACGGCACCACGATTTCGCTGAGGGTGCTCCGGGTGAGCTGGTACGCGATGAGCGCGGCCGCGATCGGCACCCCCTGCCACGGCCATGCGAAGGAGCCCGAGGTGCCTCCGAGCCACTGGTGCGCCAGGCCCGCGGCCTCGA
>JANPJN010000441.1:0-2114 GCA_031425515.1 Acidobacteriota bacterium
CCCCGCTTCCGGGGCTTCACCTGAAACACGCCGAAGCCCCGCAGTTCGATTCGTTCGCCGCGCTGCATCGAGAGGCGCATCGCGTCGAACACGGCGTCCACAGCCACCTCGGCCTTGACCTTGGTGATGTCGGCAATTTTGGACACCTCGTTGACGATGTCAACCTTGATCATGCTTAGGCGCTCCTCGAAATTTGTAACTACTATAAATATAGACACTTACGCTGTCAAGCTTCGTCGTAAATAGACATCTGCATGCCACCGAAACCGACCTTCCGCGGGCCTAAAGTCGTGCTGGTTGGACGCCCGAACGTCGGGAAGTCCACCCTGTTCAACCGCATCACGAATTCACGTCGATCGATCGTCACCGCCATCCCCGGGACGACCCGGGATGTGATCGGCCAGGGGGCCGAGTGGCAGGGGGTGCAGTTCAACCTCATTGACACCGGGGGCATGTTCGGCGCGAACGAGGATCCGCTCCATGAGCTGGTGGTCATTGCCGGGCGCCGGGCCCTCGAAACCGCGGACATCGTCGTGTTCGTCGTGGACGGGCGGGAGGGGCTCGTGCCGGGGGACCACGAGATTGCTGCCAGGCTGCGGGTCGTGAAGGTGCCGGTGCTGATGGCCGTCAACAAGACCGACGACAAGCGGGCGCGGGGGCGGGCGGTCGAGTTCTACAAGCTCGGGTTCGAGCCGGTGGTCGAGCTGGCCGCCGAGCACGGCGAGGGGGTCGGGGACCTGCTCGACGAGATCATTCAACGCATCCCGGAGAAGCCCGAGGGGGAGGTTGAGGCGCCGGAGGAGACCGCCGTCGCCATTGTCGGGCGTCCCAACGTCGGGAAGTCGTCGCTGCTCAACCGGCTGCTGAAGGAGGAGCGGTCCATCGTCAGCGACAAGCCGGGGACGACCAGGGATACGGTGGATGCGGTGCTGAAGTGGCAGCACCGGACGTTCCGGATTGTCGATACGGCGGGGATCAGGCGGAAGGGGCGCGTGGCGGCGAGCGGCCAGCTCGAGTCTCTGAGCGTGATTCTGGCGCGGCGGGCGATCAGCAAGGCCGACGTGGCCGTGCTGCTGATTGACTCGGCCGAGGGGGCGACCGACCAGGACGCGACCATTGCCGGGGAGGCCGAGAAGGCCGGGTGCGGGATCATCGTGGCGGCGAACAAGTGGGACCTGATGAAGGGACGGGGGACCGACTTTTCGAAGGAGTTCGACGACAAGATGCGGCAGCAGATGAAGTTTCTCGAGTATGCGCCGATCCTGCACATCTCGGCCTCGACCGGGGAGCGGACGCTGAAGGTGCTCGAGACCATCGACAAGGTGGCGTCCGCGCGGTCGCGAAGGATTCCGACCGGGGAGCTCAACCGCTTCATCCAGACCGTGACGGCCACGCATCCGCCGGCCAGCCCAGGGCGGCGGCAGGTGCGGATCCTGTACGCGACGCAGAAGGGGACGTCGCCGCCGACGTTCGTGCTGTTCACGAATGTCGCGACCGAGTTTCATTTTTCCTACGAGCGGTATCTCGTCAATCGGCTGCGGGAGACGTTCGATCTCGTGGGGACGCCGATCCGGCTGCAAGTGCGGAGGCGGGAGCGGTAGGGGCGTGCGACCCCGGCGTATGTCTCTGATATACTTGCGGGCACGCCCCTGATGACCGGTGTGACACCCGTCGAGATTCCGAATCGATCGTTGTTCCGGCAGCCTGAGGTGTGTGACCTTGCGCAGGTGCAGCCGTACGTCCTGCGCTCGTGGGAGGCGGAGTTTCCCGACCTCGGGGTCTCGAAGACCGAGGGAGGGCCGCGGGTCTACCGGCGGGCGGACGTCGAGTTCGTGCTCCGGATCAAGCACCTGTTGTTTGTCGAGGGGCTCACCCTCGCGGGTGCGCGGCGGAAGCTGATAGGGGAGCGCGCGCCGACCGCCGCGGCGGTGGCGGCCGAGCAGGGGCTCGACGATCTCAATGCGCTGATTGTCAGCGACGCACGCGAGCGGATCCTCCAGGTCAAGCGCGGGCTGCACGAGATCGCGGCGATGCTGTCGAAGAATCCGCGCGAGGGTTCGACGACCGACGACCTGTTCGCGCTCGCGCCGAAGGAGCCGAAGCGGGCGGCGGCG
>JANPJN010000442.1:0-7911 GCA_031425515.1 Acidobacteriota bacterium
GCTGGCCCCAGACCGCGCTGTGTCGCAAGGGGATCGGCGACGAGCGGCGTCCACAGCGCCTCACGGATAGGGAAGCCGAAGCTCTCCGGCATGATGCCGATCACGGTGCGCTGCAGGCCGCTGGCCCGGATCGAGGTGCCGATGATGGACGGCGAGCTGCCATAGCGGTCCCGCCAGAGCGCATGACTGATCAGGACGACCGGTTCTGCGCCCGCCCGGTCGTCGCCCGTCCGGAAGCCGCGCCCGAGGATCGGCTGCACGCCAAGCGCGTCGAAGGCCGACACGGTGAGCTGCCCTCCGCTGTAGCGCTCCGGCCGCCCGTCCTCCGTGGACAGATTCATCGGGGCGAACCCGAAGGCGCCGATGTGCTCGAAGGTCGTCTGGCGTGCCTGCCAGACCGCCAGATCGTGGATGCTGACCGGCCGGCGCGGCTGGTTCTGGGACGGGGTCGTGCTGACGAGCGACACGATCCGGTCCCCCTCGGGGAATGGCAACCCCTTGAACAGGCCCCCATTGACGACGGAGAAGACCGTCGTGCTGAGGCCGATGCCGAGTGCGAGCGTCAGGACCGAGACAATCGACAGGGTCGGGTATTTCACGAGCATGCGAAGCCCGGAGCGGATGTCGGAAAGCAGCTGATCCATGGATTCTCTGAATTCTTGGCCGGGTTCGATATCCGTTACGTCTGCAAGCCGTAGAACGTTCCTCCTGAAGGGGTTGCGCGGCTTTTCCCTTGATCCGGAGAGGCCGGGACGTAGTATCGTATCTGCGCGCAGTCATCGTCCCCTTTTTTTGCCGTCCGTGCATTCAGTCCGGCGCCAGTCAGAGGCGCGCCCCGGGGGTTCATGCGGCCGATTCTCGCACTCGTCGTCCTGTCGTCCGTGGCGGTTGGGTCGGTGCTCCACGCCCAGAAAGGTGCGCGCGACGCCGGACGGCTGACCCCGATGGCCGCGCACGCCCCGACCTCGGGACGGCCGGCCCCCTCCGCGCCGGCCTCCACGCCCGATGCCGGCTTCGAGACGCTCGTCAAACCGTTCCTGGCCGAGAACTGCTACAGCTGCCACGGCAACGACAAGCAGAAGAAGGATCTGAATTTCGAAACGATCGACTCGGTCGCCTCACTCGTGAAGGACGGCGATCGCTGGGAAGACGTCGTCGACAAGCTGCGCCACCGCGACATGCCGCCCGATGATGAGCCGCAGCCGCCGGAAGCGCAGCGGCAGGCCGTGGCCACCTGGATCGCGAAGGAGCTGGCGCGGATCGAGAAGGCCACCCCTCCGGACCCGGGCCGCATCACGGCGCGGCGTCTGAACCGGACCGAGTACAACAACACGATCCGCGATCTGCTGGGTGTCGATCCGCGCCCGGCCGACGACTTCCCGCAGGATGATTCCGGATACGGCTTCGACAACATCGCTGACGTGCTGTCGCTCTCTCCCGTGTTGATGGAGAAATACGTGTCGGCCGGCGAGCGGGTCGCCCGCATGGCGCTCTTCGGTGTGCCCAGACTGCCGCCGACGCTGGTACGGCTGCGGTCCGAAGGGCGCAAGGTGGTCGAGGCACGGGCCGTACCCGACAGCTACGACGTGACGGGGCTGAGTCTCCCGAACGCCTTTCACGCGATTCACCGCATCCCGGTGGACGGCGACTACACGATTCGCGTCTCCCTGGGCGGCGTGAGGCCAGCGGGGTCGAGCCCCATCACCGTCGCGCTCTGGGTGGACGAAAAGGAAGCCGCCACACAGGCGTTCGATGCCGAACGCTCGGCAAGCTTCGCGGACGATCGGCAGGATTTCGGCAGCCAGACGCTCGACATCAAGGTGCGGCTCACGGCCGGCGACCACTGGCTGTCCGTCGCGATTCCGCGCATCTTCGAAGGCCTGCCGCCGCAGTACGCCGGGGCGAGCCCGTCCACGCGTCCGATTCCGCCACCGAAGGTCTTCAAGCCGAGGCCCGGGGCAACGCCGGAGCAGATCGCCCAGCAGCGCAAGAATTTCGAGACCTCCCAGGCGGAGGTCGCGAAGCTGCCGCTCAACGGCGTCCGCATCAGTGCCGTGGACGTGGGGGGCCCGTATGCCCAGTCCGAGGGTCCGTCGCGGGCGAGCCTCACGAAGGTGTATACCTGCGGCCATCTCCACGGACAGCACGGCGCGATGTGCGCGACGCGGATCATGACCGACCTCACGAGCCGCGCGTTCAGGCGCCCGGTCTCGAAGGCGGAAGTGAACAAATACGTCGCGCTGGTGCGGCTCGCCGAGGAGCAGGAGCGCTCGCTCGCAGAGGGACTCGCGGTCGGCATCCAGACCGTGCTCGTCTCGCCGGATTTCCTGTTCCGGCTGGAGCGCGATCGGCCGGCGTCGGCAGGACGCAGCTCGCACCCCATCAGCCAGCACGAACTGGCCACACGCCTCTCCTATTTTCTGTGGGCCAGCATGCCGGACGCGGCGCTGCGGCGCGCGGCCGACGCCGGGACGCTCCGCAACCCCGCGGTGCTGACGGCGCAGGTCAAGCGCATGCTGCGCGACCCGAAATCGCGGACGCTGGCCGAGAACTTCGGCGGCCAGTGGCTGGAGTTCCGCGGGCTGGAGTCCACGACGCGCGACCGGGACCGCTTCCCCGACTTCGAAGACTACCTGCGGCTCTCGATGCGTCGGGAAACGGAGCTGTTCGTCGATCACATCGTCCGCGACGACAGCAGCATCCTGGACTTCATCGATGGGCGGTATTCCTACATCAACGAGCGGCTGGCACGGCACTACGGCGTGACCGGTGTGAAGGGCCCCGAGTTCAGGCGCGTGGATCTTTCCGCCACGCCCCGCACCGGCGTCGTCACCCACGGCAGCGTGCTGACCGTCTCGTCGTACGCCACGCGCACCTCGCCGGTCCTGCGCGGCAAGTGGGTGCTCGACAATCTGCTGAATGCCCCGCCACCCCCGCCGCCCGCCGACGTCCCGAATCTGGACGAGGCCGCGATCGGCAAGGACGCGTCGCTGCGGGAGCAGCTCGAGATGCACCGCAAGGATGCGATCTGCGCCTCGTGCCACCGGCGGATGGACCCGCTGGGGTTCGGTCTCGAGAACTTCGATGCGGTCGGCGCGTGGCGCTCCCAGGACGGCAAGTTTCCGATCGACGCCACCGGGTCCCTGCCCGATGGCGACTCGTTCACCGGCCCGGTGGAGCTGGCCGCCATCCTGACCGAAGCGCGCGAGCCGTTCGCCCGCAGCCTGACCTCCAAGCTCATGACCTACGCGCTCGGCCGCGGGCTCGAGCGCTACGACTCGAAGGCCGTCAAGGCGATCGCCAGCCGGCTGCCGGCGCGCGATTACCGGTTCTCCGCGCTCGTTCTCGAAATCGTCAACAGCCTGCCGTTCCAGTCGCGGCGGGCCATGCAGGCCGCTGAGGCCACGCAGGCAGGAGCCGCCATCCCATGATCGTCACAGGCCGCCATCTCCCCCGCCGGACTTTTCTGAAAGGCATGGGGGCCGCCATTGCCCTGCCAATGCTCGACGCCATGACGCCCGCGCTCGCGCGCGCCGCGTCGGCCGCCAAGGCGCCGCTGCGTCTGGCGTTCACCTATGTGCCCAACGGCATCACGATGAACCACTGGACGCCGGCCGCTGCCGGTCGTGCCTTCGAGTTCTCGCGCGTGATGAAACCGCTCGAACGGTTCCGCGGGCAGACGCTGGTGCTCTCCGGGCTCGGGCATCGCAACGGCGCCGCGCTCGGCGACGGCCCCGGCGATCATGCGCGCGCCGCCGCGTCCTACCTGACCGGCGTCCACCCGCGCAAGACCGCCGGCGCCGACATCCAGAACGGTATCTCGGTCGATCAGGTGGCCGCGCAGCACATCGGCAAGCACACGCGCTTTGGCTCGCTCGAGCTCGGGTGCGACGATTCGCGCACGGTGGGCAACTGCGACTCGGGCTATTCCTGCGCCTACACGAACAGCCTGGCCTGGCGCGGGCCCGCGACCCCGATGCCCCCGGAAACCAATCCCCGCCTGGTCTTCGAGCGGCTGTTCGGCGACGTCGATACGAGCATCACGCCCGAGACCCGCGCCCGCCGGCTGCGCTATCGCCGGAGCATCCTCGACCTCGTCGGCGAACGCACGTCGAGTCTCGCCGCGGACCTCGGCGCCTCCGACAAGCGAAAGCTCGACGAATACCTGTCCTCGATTCGCGAGATCGAGCGCCGGATCGAAATGGCGGAGCGCGACTTCACCGGCCTCACCCCCTCGATCGACAAGCCGACAGGGGTGCCGGTCGCCTACGCCGACTACGTGAAGCTGATGTTCGACCTCCAGCTCATCGCCTTCCAGACCGATTCGACACGGATCACGACGATGATGATGGGGCGCGAAGGGAGCATGCGGACGTATCCCGAAATCGGCGTCCCCGATCCGCATCACCCGCTGACGCACCATCGCGGCAACGCCGACTGGATCGAGAAGGTCACCGTCGTCAACACCATGCACATGGAACTCTTCGCCGGCTTCATCGGGAAGATGGAAGAGACCCCGGACGGCGACGGATCGCTGCTGGATCACTCGATGATCGTCTACGGCAGCGGCCTGAGCGACGGCAACCGGCACACGCACCAGGACCTGCCCGTCCTGATGGTTGGAGGTGGCGGCGGCTTCCGCGGCAACAACCACGTGGTCTACCCGCAGGACACGCCGATGACGAACCTGTACCTCACCCTGCTCGACCGCATGGGGGTGCCGGCCGAACAGCTCGGCGACAGCACGGGCCGCATCGAGCACCTCACCGACGTCAGCTAACCGCTCGAGTCCGGGGGTCGTGTCCAATCACGGCCTCCGGATCGCGCCATCCCTCCCCTCCCTCACAGCCCCTCCGTGATCCTTGAAGTAATCGTCCAGTCGGTCTCCGATGCTCTGGCGGCAGCAGAGGGCGGCGCCGATCGTCTCGAAGTCGTCCGCGACATTCGACAGGGCGGATTGACTCCCCTGCTGTCCGTCGTGCGCTCGATCGCGGCCGCCACCGCACTCCCGCTGCGCGTAATGGTCCGCGCCAATGGCGGCTACGCCCTCGGCCCCGGTGAGCTGACCGCCCTGCGGCAGGCTCTCGTCGAGTTCGCCGATGTCGGCGCGGACGGTGTCGTCATCGGGTTTGCCGGCGACGGAGTGCCGGATGGAGATGCTGTCGAGGCTGTGCTCGATGCTGCCCCCGGCGTGCGCGCGACGTTCCATAGGGCGTTCGACGCCCTCGCCGATCCCCTCGCCGCCATCCCCCGCATTGCCCGCATCCCTGGGGTGGATCGCATCCTGACGAGTGGAGGGGATGGGACGGCGGAAGCGCGCTGCCGGCGACTGGCCGAGTACGGAGCGGTGGCGGCACCGATGCTGGAGATCATCGCGGGCGGGGGTGTGGACGATCACGCTCTCGTGCTGTTTGCCGCCAGGCGGTGCGTGCGCGAGGTGCACGTGGGCCGCGCGGCCCGGGAGAGCGGGGAGCCCGACGGGCCCGTCTCCGCCTCCCGGGTGCGCCACCTCAAGGCGCTGCTGTCTGACGCGCTTTAGAACTTCACCTTCACGGCCAGCTGCACCTGCCGCTCCGTCGTGCCGCAGAGCGCGCACGACGGGCTCGAAAGCATCGACGAGATCGTGCCCGCGGCGGCGTTGCCAATCGTCGTGTTGGGGTTGCCGAACTGCGGATGGTTCAGCACGTTGAACGCCTCGAGGCGGATCTCCGTGCCGTAGCGGCCGATGGCGGTGTGCTTGACGATGGATGCGTCGATGTTGTAGGAGCCGGGCCCACGGATGATCCCGCGCCCTGCGTTGCCGTAGGTGCCGGTGATGTCCGACGCCGGTACGAAGCACGCGGTATCGAACCAGCGGTCGATGGTCGGGTTCGACAGGTTGCCGTCGCAAATCCGATTTGGCCTGTTCCCCGTGCCGGTGGACTGCACGCCCTGCGTCGTGGTGACCGTGAGCGGCAGGCCGCCGCGCAGCGTCAGGATCCCGCCGAGCTGCCAGCCGCCGAGCGGGTGCTCGCGCGCGAAGGGCAGCTCATAAATCCAGCTCGAGGCCAGGGTGTGGGTGATGTCGTAGTCGGCCGGGCCGCGGTTGTACTGCGGATCGTAGACGTTGGTGAGCGTGACGTTGCCGTCGTTGTCCGAGTTCAGGTCGATGGCCTTGCCAAAGGTGTACGAGTTCAGGAACGAGAAGTTGTCGGCGAACCGCCGCTGGAACTTCACGAGCAGCGCGTTGTAGTCGAGCGTGCCGGTGCTCTGGACCTGCCCGATGGTCCGCAGCGCGGGTGAGAGCCTCGCGTAGGGGCGGTTGACGTTCGCGTCCGTCACACCGACGACCGGCGGCGCCTGGTTCGGGTCCCCCTTCAGAATCATCTGCCGGCCCTGGGAGCCGACGTAGGCGACCTCGACCATGTAGTTCGCGCCGAGCGAGCGCTGGGCGTTCAGGTTCCACTGCCGCGCGTAGGCGTCCCGGAAGTTGATGTCGAAAATCGACCGGGTCGCACCCGATGCCGGGCGGTTCGGGTCGACGCCGGGAGGCGCCGGCATGCCGTCACGCAGCAGGAGGTTCGTCCCGTAGGCGGTCGGCGTCGGCGTGAGTGACGTGGACTGGAGGAACGGCGGGTTCTGCGCCTTGGATGACGACGTGCCGCCGGGGGTAAAGTTCCAGAAGACGCCGAAGCCTCCGCGAAGGAGGGTCTTGCCGGTGCCCGTGACGTCGTACGCAAAGCCGAAGCGGGGCCCGATGTCCCGTTTCGAGTAGGTCTGGAGATACCGTCCCACCTTCACGCCGCCAATCACCGCGGCGTCCGATGCCACGACGAACTGACCCGTCGTCTCGTCGAAGTTCGACTGGCGGTTGTCCACCTCGCGCCAGGGGGGATAGACGTCCCATCGGACGCCGAGGTTGAGGGTCAGCCGGCTCGACGCGCGGAAGTCGTCCTGCACGTAGAGGGCGTATTCGGGCCGGGTTTCCCGGTACGGGTTGGCGTCGAACAGGTTGCGGTTCTTCGAGTTCACGAGCCCGAGCATCATGCTGGCGACATCGAAGCCGGTGGCGGTGTTGACGGCGCAGCCCGCCGGCTGCCCGGCGCAGTTCGACGTCATGTTGTTGTTGAAGTTGAAGACGCCCGTGATCGAGTCGGCGTTGAGGATCTCCCGCGAGCGCAGCGTGATGCTGCCGCCGGTCCTGAACGAGTGCTTGCCGCGAATCCAGGTGACGTTGTCGAAGATCTGGAAGTCGTTCTGGTTCGTGATGAGCGGCTGGTTGCCGTTGGCGCCGAGGTTCCGGATGTTCTGGAACGTGAGCTGCGACATCGCCGACGTCACGTCGTTGAGGTTGATGCCCGGCAGGCCGACCGCGGACGCGGGGTTGGTGCCGTAGTCGATCGACGTCATGAAGAACTTGATCGACGTCCAGCCGAAGCGGAACTCGTTCAGCAGGTTGTTGCGCAGCGTGTGCGTGTCGTTGAACGCGAGCCCCTGCGCCTTGATGTTGCCGTCCCCGGCCCCGAAGGTGGCGCCGGCATCGCCGTGCGGCAGCGTCGCCGGCTGGTTGCGGTGTGTCTTCTGGAAGCTGTAGCGCGTGAAGAAGCGGTTGTTCGACGAGACGTTCTGATCGATCTTCACGTCGAACTGGTTGTCTTCGCGCGCCTTGATGGGATTGATCAGGTAGTTGTTGATGGTCTGTCCGCTCGCCTGCCGGGTGCCCGCCGTGTTGGGCTCCGGATAGAGCTGCGTGAGGATGTTGCGGGCGACCGTATCGATGCGGTTCGCGGGAATGACGTTGCCCGCAAACGGCTGCCCCGTCTGCGGGTCGTAGATCACCCGATTCAACTCCGAGAAGTTGCCGGTCCGCATGGCCAGCGACGGGACCGTGGACAGGAACGTCTGCCCCTGGGTCTCGCGGTGCCCCTGGTA
>JANPJN010000443.1:0-3242 GCA_031425515.1 Acidobacteriota bacterium
CTCAGCTTCCCGAATATCCGCGAAATTCCGTCTCAGCTCTCAGCTGCCTCTCAGCTGTCGGTTCTCAGCTGATAGCTGAGAGCTGACGGCTGTCAGCTACCAGCGATAGTGCGCGAAGGCCTTGTTGGCCTCGGCCATGCGGTGCGTGTCTTCCCGCTTCTTGACGGCGCCGCCGCGAAGGTTCGCCGCATCGAGCAGCTCGTTCGCCAGCTTCTCCTGCATCGTCTTGCCGTCGCCGCGCGACCGCGCGAAGCTCACGATCCAGCGGATGCTCAGCGACAGCCGGCGGTTCGGATTGACCTCGATCGGCACCTGATAGTTCGAGCCGCCGACGCGGCGGGACTTCACCTCGAGCGACGGCTTCACGTTCTCGATGGCCTTCTTGAAAACCTTCAGCGGGTCGTCTCCGGTCTTCTCCTGGATGGACGACATGCTGCTGTACATGATCTTCTCGGCCGTGCTGCGCTTGCCGTCGCTCATCAGCGTGCTGATGAACTTCGTGACGAGGGAGCTGCTGTAGATCGGATCCGGCGGCACTTCTCGTTTCGGAACTTCTCGTCGTCTTGGCATATGTGAACACTCAGCTGTCAGACATCGGCTATCAGCCGTCCGCTATCAGCCGTCAGCCTGAGCTGAGAGCTGAAAGCCGAAAGCTACTGTTTCGGCCGCTTGGCGCCGTACTTCGAACGCCCCTGCTTCCGGCCCGCGACGCCGACGGCGTCGAGCGTGCCGCGCACCACGTGATACCGCACGCCGGGCAGATCCTTGACGCGGCCGCCGCGGATGAGCACCAGCGAGTGCTCCTGCAGGTTGTGGCCGACGCCCGGAATGTAGGTCGTGACTTCGATGCCGTTGGTCAGCCGCACGCGGGCGACCTTGCGCAGCGCCGAGTTCGGCTTCTTCGGCGTCTGGGTGAAGACGCGGACACAGACGCCGCGCTTCTGCGGGCTGTCCTGCAGAGCCGGGCTCTTGGTCTTCGTCACAACCTTCTGGCGACCCTTGCGCACGAGCTGGCTGATCGTCGGCACGTTCGAACAACTCCAGTCACGCGGGCGCCTCAAGCAGCGCACGCGTCAAACAGAACAAGACGCGACGGCACGCGCTCGATTGCTCGGCAGCGCGCTATCGGTTGATTGTTCCAGGCCTAGGGAGCCGCCGAAGCGGCCCGGCACCCGGAACTGACTTACCCTATAAAGTTGTGTGTGCTACGCCCGCAGGGGCGCCTGCGATACGCACCAGCTGCCCGGCTACGGCCGGACACCACCGCCGTTCGTTCGAACGGCGGCTCCTCAACCTGCGGCGAGGATTCAGCGGTGCGCGTCTTGAACGTCAGCCCTAGATAGGGTGTCCCAGGGCCGACCAGAACCTTGCAAAGATACCAGAAAGCGATGCGGATGCGCAAGCCCCCGTGTCAGGAGAGCTTCTCGGCCAGTTGATGCACGAAGAGGCCGGTGTCCGTCACCAGCCCCAGGGTCTGCGCCGATCCGCGGTCCACGAGCTTGGTCACGACCGACGGATTGATGTCCACGCACACCACCTTGACCCACGACGGCAGCATGTTCCCCACGCCGATGCCGTGCAGCATGGTCGAGAGCACGACGGCAATCCCGGCCCCGGCGAGCGCCTCGGCATACCGGTCCTGGGCCTGCACGAGGTCCATGATCGTATCGGGCAGCGGCCCATCGTCCCGGATGCTGCCAGCGAGGACGAAGGGAACGTCGTGGCGCACGCACTCGTACATGACGCCCGAGGTGAGCAGCCCCGACTCGACCGCCTGGCGGATGCCCCCGGCCCGACGGATGGCGTTGATGGCGCGCATATGGTGGCGGTGCCCCCCCTCGACCGGCGCGCCGGTCTCAAGGCTCACCCCCAGTGACGTGCCATAGAGCGCACTCTCGATGTCGTGTACGGCGAGGGCGTTCCCCGCGAGCAGCACGTCCACGTATCCCATCCGGATGAGCTCACAGAAGTAGGCCGCTGCCCCGGTGTGCACGACCACGGGCCCGACGACGAAGACAATGCGCCCGCCGCCCCGCTTCACCTCCCGGATCATGTCGGCAATGCGGGCGACGCTCGTCTCGACATGCCGCTCGGAGGAGATGCCCCCGGTCATGAACGCGAAGCCATGACGATCCCGCTCGCGAAACTCGGGGACGACGCGAATGCCGTCGAGCGAACAGACGACCTGATCCCCCTGGCGCAGGTCGCGAAGCTTCCGGCAACTGGCGCGGCCGTCTTCGATCACGACCGCCGCGTCCATGCGCTGGCGATCAACCTCGATCCACTGCCCGCCGTACCGGATCCACGTGTGGTGGTTGCTCGTCGAGTAGAAATCGTCCGGGGCGCAGCCGTCGCAGGGCGCTGGCTGCAGCTCCGCGTCGAGATCCGTCGCGGTGCGGCATCCGAAGGCGAGCAGTTCCTCGAGGAGCGCCTGCATGCCGGCCGGGCTTGTGGCCGTCACGCGCATGCGCAGGCGGGAAAAGTCGTCGTTGGTGCGTCCGATGGTGAACTCGACCACCTCGAAGCTCGCGCCGTGCTTCACGACGGCGTCGAAAATCTCCGTCATGAGCCGCGAGTCGATGAGGTGCCCCTCGGTCTGGACAATCTCGGTTACGGGCGTGTCGGTCACGGCGTCCTGGAAGGCCCGCGCGGGGCGGGCCGGTCAAAGAAAAAGGGCAGGCCCCGGCGATGCCGGTCCTGCCCATCAGTCTACCGCTTAAGAGCAGTGCGAAGCGGCTGCTAGCGCTTGAGCTTCTCGCCGAGGTCTTCGATGGCTTCGCCGATCTTCCGGCGGCCCTTGCCGAACCCTTCCTGGACGTTGCCGGCGGCCTCGTCGGCCACGCCTTCGTCATGGAGCCGGTCGTTATCGGTCAGGTCTCCCGCTGCCTGCTTCAGTTTGCCCTTGAGCTGGTCGCCCTTCCCGTCGAGTTCGTCGCGGTTCATGTTCGTAGCCTCCTCGGAGCGCTCGTGCTCCGTCATCCGTGATCTACAAGATCCGGTGCGTCAGCCATAAACGCTGACGGTACGCCGGACGCTGTTACGCGGAGGTCACCACGACAGCCGTGCAGAGGCCTTTCCCGTCGCGGCGGTAGGCATGGGGCACGGACGAATCGAAATAGATGGAATCGCCGCGGCTGAGCCTGTGCACGGCGTCCCCCACGGTGAGCACCAGGATGCCTCCAATCAGGTAAATGAACTCCGCCCCGCTATGGTGGTGGCGCCGACCGCGGTCCGCGGCGACC
>JANPJN010000444.1:0-4499 GCA_031425515.1 Acidobacteriota bacterium
GCCCTTGGCGGCCAGCGCGCTCACCAAGCGCATCCGTGAAGGCGGCGGAGCCAGGCGCAAGCGTGAAAAGGTCCACCTGAGCCGCAAGCGTGAACGTCCGAACCGTGGTGACGACCTGGAGGTGGACGCGGGCCCCCGGCCGAAGAGGGCGCCCGGCCTGAAGGAGCACGCCGCTGGCGCTCACATTCACCACGGCCACGGGACACCCGGGGCGAAGCGTCGCCCTGGCGGCCGTCGCCCCGGAGGATGGGAACCGGGCGTCGGTCCGGCGGTCGATCACCGGCTCACCCACGCGCCCGTCCCGGGATCGAACTTGAGCACCCGTGTTCGGCCTGTGGCACCCAGCACGCGCACGGCGTACTGGGCGCGGCGGCCGGCAACGTAGAGCGTTCCCGACGTGGCGGTGCCATCGGCCGTGGTCGACAGGAGTCGCGCCGATCCGATGCGGACGCCGTCCGTGCCCCTGCCCCGGAGGCCGTCGGCGTCAGGCAGGTCGGGCCGAAGACCAAAGCGCACGCCGCGGAAATTGTCGGAGAGCCGCTCGACCGCACCCAGAGGCGTATCGACTCCGCTGCGGATGTCGGAGGTGCGAACGCCGTTGTCGTTGCCATCGAGGAACGCGGCAAAGGCATAGTCCGCCCCCGCCACCTCGAAGCGCAGCGCCACGGTGGACGCCCGCTTGAGTGCCTCCATCCGTCCGTTCAACACGCGCCCAGACAGGTACCGCGCCGCCGCCGCCGTCTGCACATCGTCCAGCGCCGACGTCGTCATCGGTACCGCGATGCCACCAAGAATCGCCGCCAGGGCGAGAGTGAACAGGAGCTCGATGAGGGTGAAACCTGGCGCCATGGGGACTGCTCCGTGTTAGTAGGAACACGCCGGGATCGCTGGTGTGCGAATCGATGCGGACCGGCCGCGCCGCGCGACCGGCCCAGGGGACTTCCCTACTTCTGCGCGTCGACCGCGGCGCTGGCGCCGGAGACGACCACCATGGGCTTCAGCTTGAGAAAGCTCTTCTCGCCGACCCCCTTGACGTTCATCAGCTCCTCGATCTTCTTGAAGCCGCCGTTCTTCTGCCGATAGTCCAGGATCCGCTGGGCGGTGCTCGCCCCGACACCAGGCAGCGTCTGAAGCTGCGTGATGGACGCCGAGTTGAGGTTGACGGGGTTGGCCGCGGTCGCGCGCGCCTTCGCGCTGCTGCCTGCCCGTGCGGTCTGCGCCCAGGCGACCGGTGAGCCGGCGATGCAGGTCGTCAGCACCACGATGAGCGCGCACATGAATCGACGCATGATGATCCTCCTGAAGTGAATGGTGAGTAGCCCCGGCGCCGGTCGAGTCAAAGTGAGAGGTCAGGCCACCTTGGTTGAAGATCCGCTGCCGGGGCTGCATGGGAGCGAGGCAAGAGGACGGCCCGGACGGGATGCCGATGGCCTGTCCGTGCAACGCACTGAGGCACTGACGCTTGGCCTCTTCAAGCAGCGGACCGGCGGAGCCCAAGCGGTCTGCCGCGACCGTGCGATGACAGCGGGAGGAGGCGCTTGAACTGTGCGGAAAGCATGCCGAGGGGCAGGCCACGGTCCGAAAGGGGGGGCGTGCGCGGATTCGCACGGGCAACGGGGGCTGCCCGTCGGCGGAAACTCGGGATTACGGCGCGGACTGGACGAGTGTCGGCGGGGTCGGAGATGTGGATGCCGCGGCAGACGGCTTCCCCTCCGTGACCGCGATGAAGCGATTGGCCGGGACGTCCGTCAGGGACTGGACCGTCCCGTCGGGCCACCTCACGTCGATCCGGTCAACCTTCTGGCGCTTCTCGAGCCCGAAGTGCAGGCGCGTGTCGTTCTGCGAGAGATAGCTCCCGCCGCTCCGGCGCTCACCCGTCTGAACCAGGTCCCCGGCCACGACCTTGACTCTGGCGCCGAAGGCGCTCCGATTGCTCTTCTGCCCGACGAGATCGATGACCAGGAAGTTGTTCGCATTGCCGCCGTCATTACGCAAGACCGTCAGGGGACCGTCCAGGTTGTTGACGACCACATCGATGTCCCCGTCGTTGTCGAGATCCCCGAACGCCGCCCCGCGGCTGACCGCCGGCACGCCGAGCGCCGCCCCCAGTTTCTGCGCCACCTCAGAGAATGTGCCGTCCCGATCGTTGTGGTACAGAAGCTTGCGCTGCCGGTATTCGGAGTCGGCGCCAGGCTTATCGAGCTGGGGATACACATGCCCGTTGACGACCATGAGGTCCAGCCACCCGTCGTTGTCGTAGTCCAGAAAGCCCGTGCCCCAGCCGACGAACGGCAGGCTGACCTTGGCGGTGCGGGTGGCGTAGGACGCGTCGGAAAAGACGAACCCCTTCTCGTGCCGGTACACGGCGTTGTACTCGTCGGAGAAGTTGGTGACGACGATGGACCAGCGGCCACGGTGGTCGTAGTCGCCGATGGCGACTCCCATGGAGGCCTGCTCCGTCCCGCTTTCACTGACGGCCGTGCCCGATGCGAGCCCGACGTCGGTGAACGTGCCGTCGCCGTTGTTCCGATAGAGATAGTTCGGACCCGTGTCGTTGGCCACGTACAGATCGACCCGCCCGTCGTCGTTGAAGTCGCACCAGGCGACGCCCATGCCGAACCGGCCGGCCGGGTCCGAGACGCCGGCGCGCGTGGAGACGTCGGTAAAGGTGCCGTCGCCGTTGTTGCGATAGAGCGTGTCGCCGGCGCCCTTGAGGCCCCGGGGGCCGCACTGCACCGGCAGGCCGCGGAACACGCAGTGTTTACCGGCGCCGAACGGCGGCAGAGCGTCGAGGCTCAGGTCGACGTAGTTCGCGACGAAGAGATCGAGCCGACCGTCGTTGTCGTAGTCGGCAAACGCCGCCCCCGTAGACCATCGGGCATCGCCCACGCCGGCGCTCGCGGTAACGTCGAGGAACGTGCCGTCGCCGCGGTTCCTGTAGAGGTGATTGGCCCCGAACGCGGTGACGTAGAGGTCCTCCCATCCATCGTTGTCGTAATCTCCCGTCGCGACCCCCATCGCCCATCCGGCCTGGCCGACTCCCGCGCGAGCGGTGACGTCCACGAACGTGCCGTCCCCGCGGTTTCGCCAGAGCGCGCTGGGGGCGCTCCCGGGATCGGCCGCGGTCGCTACGGTGGGTGCGTTCGTCAGGTACACGTCGAGCCGCCCGTCCTTGTCGAAGTCGAACAGCGCGACGCCGCCGCTCATGGACTCGAGGATGTACTTCTTCTCGGGAGCGAAGACATGGGTGAAGGTGATCCCGGAAGCGGCGGTGACGTCGGTGAATACGATGGGCTCTGCCGGGGGCGAGGAAGGGGCGACCCCGGTCGTGAGCCCGCAGAGCACGAGCGTGAGGATTGCGCGACGAGACGCTGCGGATGCGGAGGGAACCCCTGCCATCTGCCCGGTCCTATTCGCTGCGGACGGGGTCCACGACTTGCCTGCTGACGGCCGGCCGCTCCGCAGGGCCTGTCGCCGCGGGACGCTGCTTCTCGGCGCGTAGCCGTTCGTAGACCGCGAGGGCCTGCTGCTGCTCGGCCTCCTGGCCCAGCGCACGATGGACCTGCGCGAGCTGATAGAACGCCACCTCGTCTCGAGGGTTGATGGAGGCCGCCTTGCGCAGGTGCGGGAGCCCCGCCCCGGGATCGCCCGAGGCCGCCAGCGCCCGTCCGAGGCCGACGAGCGCCTCGGCAAACGCGGGATACGCGCCGACCGCACGCCGGAATGAGGCGATGGCGGCGTGGAGCTGTCCGGACCTGCGCTGCATTTCGCCGATCTCGTAGGCCGCACTGGCGTTGGTGGGATCGATCAGCAGCTCCTGCTCGAACGCCTTCAGCGCCTCCGCTTCGGCGGCGGCGTCGCCCTTTGCCTGTTCGGCCTTGGTGAGAAGCACGCGTCCGATGCGGAAATACAGGCCCGGGCGTCTCGGCGCCATCGTCAGCACCTGCCGGTACTCCCTGATCGCGTCGTCCAGAAGCCCCTGGCTCTCGTTCGCCTCGCCGGCCGCCTGATGCAGCCAGGACGACTCGGGGGCGACGCGCGAGAGCTTCATGGTCTGCAGGTAGGCGTAATTCCCGAACAGGCGACCTGTGTGGTACAGCACCTCGGGGTCGTCTGGATACGTTCGGGTCAACTGGAGCGCGACCGCGACCGCGTCGGCATCGCGATCGAGATCGGTGTACGCCCGCTGGAGATGGAGCCCGACCATCCGCCGGAGCGCGACATCGGAGGACTGCTGGCGGAATCCCTTCTCGAGCCCCGGCAACGCCTCGTCGTGGCGGCCGAGCTCCGACAGCGACATTGCGAGGAGGGAGTCGAGCTTGGGAAGTGCCGGGTTCAGTGTCAACGCCCGGCGCAGGGGCACCACCGCGTCGGCGAAGCGTCCCTGCTGGAAGTAGATCAGCCCCAGCCTGGCGTGAATCTCGGCGCGATCGGGCTGGAGCTGCCGCAGCCGATCGTAGGAGCGTTCCGCTTCGGCATAGCGACCCTCCGCAAGCGCG
>JANPJN010000445.1:0-3605 GCA_031425515.1 Acidobacteriota bacterium
CCCTGCCGATCGCGCTCGATGCGGAACAGCCCGTCGCGCTGGCACGCCCGGAGCAGATCGACCAGGCTCGCGAAGCCGAACTTCCGCTCGTCGAAGGTCGAATCGATGTTGCGGAGGAACTGCTTGGCCTGACGGATGTACATCGGCCAGCGTGGCGGATTCGGGGCGGACTGGAACAGCCGGCGGACCTCGAGAATGCCGTCCGCCGTGCGGGGCTCTGCCTCGCCGCCGTTCGCCTGGCCTCCGTTGGCCGTTCCGCCGTTGGACGACACGCCGTTCGAGGGCGCGGCGTCGCCCGCGGGCGCCTCGGCAGACTCACGCCGCGGCTGAGAGTACGGCGCGGGCTGCGAATACTGGGGCGGCCGCGTGTCGCGCGCTTCGTCTACGGCCGGCGCGATGCCGCCCTCGGCCAGTTCGACCAGCACGTTCCGCCCCGACTCCCTGAGCACCACGTGCCCGGCGGAGGCGAGCTTCTGCGCGAAGTCGCGAAAGCTGCCGGCGCCGTACGTGCGTTCCGAGAAGGTCGAGTCGAGCTGGAGGAGCGTGCTCTTGAGCAGTCCGAGCTGCGGCTACACCTCGCGGTCGCTCAACACTTTCAGCGCGCGGCGGACGAGCGGCACCGCGACCTCGATAGAGGTCTGCGACACGGGCCCGCTCTGGCGGCCCCGATCCGCGGAGGACCGGCGGGACCCGACGAGGTTCTCGTAGGCGATGAACTCGTGACAGTTGCGCTGCATCACCATGCTGGTGAACGCGCGGCCGCCGACCACGAAAATCTGCTTGTCGTACTGTTTGAGCTTCTCGACGAGGGTGATGAAGTCGCTGTCCCCTCCGACGATCACATAGGCGTTGATGTGCCCGTGAGTGAAGGCCATCTCCAGCGCGTCGAGCGCGAGATTGATGTCGGCGCCGTTCTTGTCGCCGCCGGGCGTGAGGTTGCGCTGGACCAGCTTTGTCGCGTGCTGCGTGAGCGACCGGCTGTAGTCCCCCGCCCGCGTCCAGTCGCCGTAGGCGATCTTCGAAACGACATCACCGCGCTCCTTGAGCGCTTCGAGGACAACGCCGATGTCGAACTGCACGCCCAGCGTGCTCTTGACGCCAATCTCGATGTTGTCGAAGTCGATGAAAACCGCAATCTTCAGTCGTGTATCTGCCAAAACGTTCTGTCTTCCCTTCCGTACAGCCGCGACCGTCGCAGCCCGGCCATAAAGGCCGTCCCCCTATTATGGACCGAATGCCCGGCCCCGAACCTAGCGGGTTCTGACGTCAAAGGCGTAGATCGTGTCCTGGTCCCGGATGAAGAGCTTCCCGTTGGATACGACGGGGTGGCTCCAGGTCGGCAGATTTCCCGCCTGAATCTGGAAGCGGCCGTGCTCCCGGTAGCCCTCCGGGGTCGCTTCCGCGAGCCCGACGACTCCGCCCTCGCTGTAGAGATACAGCCGCTCGTCGGCGAAAACCACCGATCCCTTGCCCACGCTGCGGTCCCGCCACGCCACCTCGCCGGTGTCGAACTTCATCGCGGTCAGGATCGCGTCCGAAAAACCATAGAGGTGCTCCCCGACGATGACCGAGCTGGCGTGGTGGTTGCGCATCTCACGGGTGAAGTAGACCTGCCGGGCGTCCACGCCGCCCTTCGACGGCGTCAGCTCCAGCAGTGCTGCCCCCGTCCCGTATCCCGACGACAGGAAGACGCGGTTACCCCGCACCAGCGGCGTGGCGATGTTGGCCGTGCGATTGGCCACCTGGTTGTAGCTCCAGAGCACCTTGCCGGTCTCGACATTGATGCCGAGGGCCCGCTCCCCGGTGAAGTAGATCGCTTCGCGGATCCCTCCGGCCTCGTGGAGCACCGCCGAGGAATACCCGGGTTCGTCGGCCTGGCTCTTCCAGATCAACGACCCGTCGGTCTTCCGGAGCGCGA
Organism: Acidobacteriota bacterium; assembly: GCA_031425515.1. Taxonomy (GTDB): domain Bacteria; phylum Acidobacteriota; class Vicinamibacteria; order Vicinamibacterales; family 2-12-FULL-66-21; genus JALZOC01. The sequence continues at coordinate 1,919 of JANPJN010000445.1, forward strand.
CAATCGAGGCGCCGTTGCCGCCCGGGCTCACGAGGATCCGATCGCCCAGCACGAGCGGCGACTCGCTGAGCCCCCACTGGATGTTCGCCCCGCCAAACTTCTCGACCGCGTTGACCTTCCAGATCACCTTGCCGGTCCCCGCCTCCATGGCGGCCAGGTCGCCGCTCGCACCGAACGCGTAGACCCGGTCCCCCTCCACCGTGGGGGTGCTCCGCGGGCCATCGCCACGGTCGTTCCCGAACTGGCGGCCGTGGGCGGTTTCCCAGACCTTCTTCCCTGTGGCGGCGTCGAACGCCATCACGTACTCGGTCCCGCCCCGCGCCCCCAGGGTGTAGAGCCGGCCGCCCGCCGCGGCCAGCGACGAGTACCCGGCCCCCGCGCCCGACGCCTTCCAGGCAGCGGGAGGCCCGCCCTTGGGCCAGGCCCTCAGGAGTCCCTTTTCCTGCGACACGCCATCACGGCGCGCGCCGCGCCACTGCGGCCAGTCCTCGAGGGCACCCAGAGGGACCGCGGCGATCGAAGCCATGACGAATGCCGCTGCCGCGAGAGCCGCCGGATGCCAGGATCTTGCGTGCATAGTACCTCTCCCCCTGTGAACGTCTCCTGCCCGGATGCTCGACCCGTGAGCTTCAGGGCGATCGTGCGTGCCGCCGGCCGTTCCGCTGCGAGCCGCCGGAACGTGCCACCCCCATGACGGACGGACAACCCCGGAGCAGCGATGCACGACCGCATCCTGCGATACACGGTCGCGGTTCGGTGATGGCGATGGCCCGGGAAAGACTCTTCGTGCGCAGTGCGTGATGGTGCACTACCCTACCCGTGTCAGTCGACGCCCTTGGTCCCACGGGAACGGCCCGCGCCCCGACGCGGCGCTCGGGGTCTGCAGGGGGCCAGGCCGCAGTCAGGAGCGCAGGACCATGTTAACCCGACGCGAGTTCCTCGAAGCCTCGGCGCTCGCGATGGCGCTCCCTGCCCAGGGCTGCGTGGCGCGGCCGCTCCCGGTGCAGTCGCCGTACGGCTCGGCAATCCCCGAGACGGCGGCAGGCCTGCTCGTCAATGACGTGCATTCGCAGCTCAACCAGACGCGGGTGCATGCGATCGTCAAACCGGGCACTGTGCAGGAAGTGCAGGCGGTCGTCGCCACGGCGCGCACGGAAGGGCGATCGGTGTGCATCGCGGGCGGCCGCCATGCCATGGGCGGCCAGCAGTTCGGTGACGCCGCGGTTCTCGTGGATACCCGCGCGCTGGACAGCGTCCACGATCTCGACACCGACCGGGGGCTCGTGACAGTCGCGGGGGGCATCCAGTGGCCTGCTCTCCTGGCGCACCTCGATGGGGCACAGCAGGGGCGCGACCGCCAGTGGGGCATTCATCAGAAGCAGACCGGTGCCGATCGCCTCAGTATCGGTGGCGCCCTGGCCTGCAACGCTCACGGGCGGGGGCTGACGCTGGGCCCGCTCATCCAGCAGGTCGAGCGGTTCGACATCGTGGGGCCGGACGGGCAGGTGCGCACCTGCTCGAGAACCGAGAACCCGGGCCTGTTCCGGCTGGCCATTGGCGGCTACGGACTCTTCGGCATTGTCACCCGCGTGCAGCTCCGCCTCCGGCCGCGCGTGAAAGTCCGGAGGGTCGTGGAGATCGGAGAGACGGCCAACATCGCCGCCGGGTTCGAGGAGCGCATCCAGGC
>JANPJN010000446.1:0-11201 GCA_031425515.1 Acidobacteriota bacterium
CGGGGATCATGGCCGCGGACCGATGCCCGACCCGCGGTGCGCCACCCACGGATCACACGCGTGACGAACCGCCGACGACGAGGAGGCCAACGGGCTGCCCTCCAAGAGCAACACGGACGAGCACGGAGGACACGAGATGCACGCATGGGAGGATGACGCGAGACACGGAGTCGGGCCACGAGGACAACTCACGGATCACACGGGCGAGCACGGATGACGCGGAGGTGCACGCGTGAGAAAGACGCTCTGGACACGGTCATGAGACCACCACGTGGGCCAGGAGTGCAGGCACCTCCGCGTTCATCCGCGGCGTCCGCGCCGGATTCCACCGTTCCCGCCGGTCCGCGTCCCTCCGACGCCCCGGTCCACTGCCCATGAATCGGAGTGATGGACGCCAGCGGACTGCCTGCCGAAAACCATACGCGGATGGCACGGACGAGCACGGACGACGCGGAGGTGCACGCGTGAGAAAGACGCTCTGGACACGGCATCAAGACATGCGCACACACAGGTGCGGGGCGTGCACGCGGCGATCACGGAACTACCAGCGGTGAGCCCGGCCCGCGGGCACCTCCGCGTTCATCCGCGGCGTCCGCGCCGGCTTCCACCGTTCCCGCCGGTCCGCGTCCCTCCTGAAGACATCATCTCGCCTCCAGGTCCCGTGTCTCCGGGGGAGCAGCCCGCGGCTTCTCCGATCCGCGGCCCTCTCAAAAATCGCCGTCCGCGGCCCGCGGCGGACCGCGGATACAATCACTCGGGCGCCCGCATGCAGCACATCTCCAGCCGCCAGAACGCCGTCGCCAAACGCTTCCGCGACCTCGCCCGGGGCGACATGGACGGACGCTGGATGCTGCTCGACGGCGAGCACCTGATCCGCGAGGCTCTCGGGGCGGGCCTGGCGATCGACGTGGCGGCCTTCAGCGTGTCGGGCAGCACGGGACGGTTTGCGAATCTCGTCGCGTCGGCCGCGCGCGCGGGCGCAGTGACCGTCACGGTGTCGGATCAGGTCCTCGACGCGATGAGCCCGGTCCGCGAGCCGTCGGGTGTGGTCGCGGTTGCCGGCCGGCCGGCAGCCACGATGGAGCGCGTGCTGAGCGGCCCGGTTCCTCTCGTGCTCGTCCTGGACGCCGTGCAGGATCCCGGCAACGTCGGCGCAATCGTGCGCGCCGCCGAAGGCTGTGGCGCGACAGGCCTCGTGGCGACGGAGGGAACCGCGGACCCGTTCGGCTGGAAGGCGCTGCGGGGCGGGATGGGCAGTACGTTCCGCCTTCCCATCGCGACGAAGGTGGGGCTGGAGGACGCCATTCGCCTCGCCAGGCGCGCCGGCCTTCGCGTCCTGGCTGCCGCGGCGCACGGAGAGACGCCGCTCCCCCTCGCCGACCTCACCCGCGGCTGCGTGATTCTGATCGGCTCGGAAGGCGCTGGCCTCGCGCCCGACGCTGCCGCGGCCGCCGACGAGCGCCTCGCCATACCGATGCGCCCTCCGGTTGAATCGCTCAACGTCGCCGTGTCGGCCGCGCTCATCCTGTACGAGGCTGGCCAGCAGCGCGCGCAGACGGCCCTCGCCGGACGGAGTCCGCATGTCGCTGTTTGACGACGACCCGGCGCCCGCCGCCGCCGCGGCGCCTGCGCCGCTGGCGGAACGGATGCGGCCGCGCACGCTCGACGAATTCGTGGGACAGGAAGCGCTCGTCGGGCGCGGGCGCCCCCTGCGCCGCGCGATCGACGAGGACCGCCTGCAGTCGATCATCCTGTGGGGGCCGCCGGGCACGGGCAAGACGACGCTCGCGCGGCTCATTGCGAGCGCCACGCGCGCGCACTTCATCGCCTTCAGCGCCGTGCTCTCCGGCATCAAGGAGATCCGGACGGTGATGGCGGAGGCCGAGGAGGCACGCCGCCGGCTGGGCCGGCGGACGATCGTGTTCGTGGACGAGATCCACCGCTTCAACAAGTCGCAGCAGGACGCGTTCCTGCCCCGCGTCGAAGCGGGGGATATCGTCCTCATCGGCGCCACGACGGAGAACCCCTCGTTCGAGGTCAACTCGGCGCTGCTGTCGCGGTCGAAGGTCTACGTGCTGAAGGCGCTGGGTGCGGCACAGATTGCGGCCATCCTCCGCCGGGCGCTGGACGACCGCGAACGCGGCCTCGGCATGATGGGCATCGACGCCGACGACGAAGCACTCGCGGGGCTGGCCAGGTATGCCAACGGCGATGCCCGCGTCGCGCTCAACACGCTGGAGACGGCCGCGGGAACGGCCGGCGCGTCGGGGCGGATCGATCTCGCGCTGGTCGCGGACCTGGCCCAGAACCGGGCGCTGCTCTACGACAAGAGCGGCGAGGAGCACTACAACCTCATCTCGGCGCTGCACAAGTCGATGCGGAACAGCGATCCTGACGCCAGCGTGTACTGGCTCGCCCGCATGGTCGAGTCCGGCGAAGACGCGATGTACATCGCGCGGCGGCTGGTGCGATTCGCGTCGGAAGACATCGGCAACGCCGACCCGCGTGCGCTGTCCATTGCCGTCGCGGCCAAGGACGCCGTGCACTTCCTCGGCATGCCCGAAGGGAACACGGCACTCGCGCAGGCGGCCATCTACATGGCCGTGGCGGCCAAGAGCAACGCAGTCTATCGCGCCTACAACGACGCCGCCGAAGCGGCGGCCCTGGAAGTGGCGGAGCCGGTCCCCCTGCACTTGCGGAACGCCCCGACGAAGCTGCTGAAGGGGCTCGATTACGGGAAGGGCTATCGCTACGCGCACGACGAGGCCGACGGCATCGCGGCCGAGATGGAGTGCCTGCCGCCCGCACAGGCCGGACGGCGGTTCTACGAGCCGGTGGACCGCGGGCTCGAGTCGGAGATCAAACGGAAGCTCGACGCGCTGCGGAAAAAAGCTACCTGACCTTGCGCAGCATCTCCGGACGCAGCGGCAGGATGAACGAGAACCGGTAATCCCCCTGCATCCGGCCGATCGGGATGCCGACGAGCTCGCCGTCGCGGTTCAGAATGCCCCCGCCCGACACGCCGGGGTGTCCGTCGGTCAGGCAGGTCACCAGGTTGTTCGCGGTCTTCTGCCCGACGTAGCCGGTCGAGAGGATGATCCCCTTCGAGTAGTCGTTGCCGAGCCGGAAGATCGGATCGGCGAAGTCGAACGCGTAGGACAGATTCGCCTGGAGCGGCGGCAGATCGACCGCCTCCTTCACCTTGATGATGGCCCAGTCGCCGGGATCTACCTCGGCCCGGGCATCTCCGTAGTCCACCACGCGGGCGGTGAGCGATCGGCCGCCATAGGAGAGTTTGATCGAGGCGATGCGGCGGGGATCGGCGGCCCCCTCCTGCCCGAGGGCCACGACCGCGTGCTTGACGGTGATGAAGTAGCCGTTGCCGAGATACCCGGCCGTGCCGTAGCTGCTCGCGCCGCGATCGTCGAAGGCATTCAGCTCGACGAAACTGTTGCGGCGCTCGCGCAGGAGCGTGAGCGGGAGCAGGCCCATCTCGGCGCTCAACTCGCGCTTCACGTCGGCGATGATGGAGGCGCGGCTGGCGTGGTCCATCATCGAGACGGGCGCCCCGGCGGCGTGTCCGGCGGTGCCCGCGGGCCGCTGCTGATCGCGGCGCCTCAGGAACTCCACCTCGGTGCGGAGCGAGGCAAGGCGCTCCTCGTTGTCGGCGCTCTGCCGCGCCGCGAGGTAGTTGCCGAGGCCGAAGAACATGATGGCGAAGACGATCGCCAGAAACGCTGGAACGGCGCGACGTGTGGACATCGGAACTCCAAGTTCGGCAGCTAAAACACCCCGCCTTCGCAGGGCTTACAGCTTTGCCAGCCCCTTCAGGGGCAGCCTTTTTCGCTTGGACTTACAGGAAACGACGACGTGCTGGGGTCATAGGCACTGTAGCCGATCGGCCCGTACCCGTCAAGCGTAATCGTTACACTCGTAACGACTTAGAGCTCAACGTGAGACCTCTGCCGTGCCCTATTTAGCGGCCGACGCGATCTCCCGGATCCAGATATTCCTGAAGCTGATCGGGGGGCTGGGATCCCCGTGCGCCTGGAGCTTGATCGGGGAGGCGCCGTGCTGCTTGTACGCCGGCTTGCCGATGTAGAGCGTCTCCCCTTTCAGCTCGAAATGGTTCTGCACGAGCACGCCGTTGTGCAGTGCCGTGACGTACGCGGGGGTCTTCAGCGTTCCATCAGCGTTGAAGGTCGGCGCGGTCCAGACGATGTCGTAGGTTTGCCAGTCGCCGGGCTTGCGGGCGGCATTCGCGAGCGGAATGCCCTGCTTGTAGATGCTGGCCGCCTGACCGTTCGAGTAGGTCTTGTTGTTGTAGGAATCGAGAAGCTGCAGCTCGTAGCCTCCGTCGCCGCCGCCCGTTGAGGCGAGGAAGACGCCGCTGTTGCCGCGCGCCTGACCGGTGCCGGTCACGCCTTCGGGGATCCGGAACTCGAGGTGCAGCTGATAGTTCGTGAAGCTGCGCTTTGTCTCGATGTTGCCGGTGGGCTTGTTCACGGTGAAGACGCCGTCGGCCACCGTCCACCCCGCGGGGCCCTTGTCCTTCACCGAGACCCACTGATCGAGGTTCTTCCCATCGAACAGCACAATCGCATCGTCCGGGGCAGCGCCAGGGGTCGCACCCGTGGCGACGACCCTGGGGACGGGCTCCCAGACTTCCGTATCGGCCGGCTTCGGCGCGCCGGGCGCCTGCGCGGCTGCCGGCGCGGGAGCCTGGACGCGTGCGGGGGACGCGGCTCCAGGCGCGCTCGTCGCGGGCGCGGACCCAGGCGATGCGGGCGCCTGCTGCGCGTGCGCAGGGGCGACGAGAAGACCGCAGATGAGTACACCGAGAAGCGGACGCTGGAATGAGTTCGTCATGGTTCGTGTGGCATTTTCCCTGCGGGATGGGAGAGTGTCAAGACAGGGGCTCCGGGTTCGGGCGGGTCCCCCGATTCCCCGGCTTCACTGGGCTCGGCCAGGCGCACCTCGAGCACCTCACGCATCTGCGGCTGGAAAATCAGCTGGGCACCCAGCATGGCGTTGCCCAGGCCGCTGCTGGTGCCGCGGCGCATCTTCCACTGGATCCAGCCTCGGCGATGCATCCAGGTGGTCACGCGGTAGAACACGAAAATGCCGAGCACGCCAAACGTCAGCAGGTAGAAGCTCGCGCTCACTCGGCTTCTCTCCGCGGGACGGGTTGCCCGGCAGGCGCGGCGGCCTGCCCGGCGGGCGAGGCGTGCTCGAGCCGCAGCCCACGTTCCGCCCGGGGCTTGAAGCCCTTCCAGCCGCCTTTCGCCGCAGGCGGATTCGACTCCGCCGCCTGACCGCTCGCCGCGGTACCGGGCTGGAGGTAGGCCCGCATGTCCGACGCCCCCTTGAGATGCATGCCGAAGTAGGCTGTCGCGAAATGCGCGAGGATGTTGTTCATCCTGGTCGTGTCCCAGACCGCATCGGCGTAGTGCATGTACGGGTACGACTTCAGCGAGGGCGAGAACGCGAAGGCCTCTTCGGGGGCGGGGATGGGGGCGGCGGCATTGTGGCCGGCCTCGACGAAGGTCAGGAGATAGCGGTCGGCGTTGATCGCGCCTTCGAAGATCGCCTTTGGCCCCTTCTCGTACCCCGACACATCGTCCGCACTGCCGGCAACGACCAGGATGGGGGTGGTGAGGCTCTTCAGCCCTTCCGCATCCCAGAAGCCCACCTGCATGCCCCACGGACCAATCGCCACGATGGCCTTGATCCGAGGATCGGGGACGGACGCGGTGGGTGCCGCCGTGCCGCGCTCGGCCAGCATGCCGTTGGGCGGCGCGGCGGGGAACGCCTCGCTGGCGCGGCTGAAACGGGCGCCTCCGACGCTGACCGCGCCGTACCCGCCCATCGAGTACCCGACGAGACCGGTCCGCGTCGCATCGGCGAGACCTCCGAGGAACGACCCGGGGGTCCGGCTCAACCGGGCGATCTCGTCGAGCACGAACAACTGGTCGAAGGGCCGATTGTAGAGCGTGCTCCCGAAGAGCGCGCGATCGGCGTACGTGCTGTCGGGGTGATCGATCGACACCACGACGAACCCCTTGCTCGCGAGGTTCTCGCAGAGGTGGCTGAGCAGGTATCGGTTGCCGGGATAGCCGTGCGAGACGATCACCAGAGGGAACGGGGCGTCAGACTTCAGCGGGGCGGCATCCCGGACGGCCCGGCCGCGCAGCACCACGGGCACCGTCGGATCGGCGGTCGTGGTGCGATACTCCCGGGCCGCGGCGGCCGTGTCGGACCGGATCGCGGGATACCAGACCTCGAGCGTGAACGTGCGATCGGCCCGCGCCGTCGCGCCTCCCGCGCGCGTATTCAGGATGTCCGGTCGATTCCGGTCAGTGGCCTGGAGCGTGCGGACGCCGAGATCGTACTTCCCGTAGTTGGCGAGCTCCGGCGCGAGCGGTGAGACGATGTCGATGCGGTTCTGGCGGGCCGCAAGGCCAGGCATCAACAGCACGGCGACAGCGACGACTGCCCCACCACGGGCAAGCGCGCGCAGGCGCCGGACCACTCCCATGGTCACTGCACCCCGCGCCACAGCCACCGGAGCGAGTCCGGGAGGATGGCGCGGCCGTGGCGGTTGCTGTGGAAGCCCTGGCCGAACTCGAACCGGTAGTCGTACTTCGCGTACGCCAGCGACTTCGCCAGTGTCTGATTCGCGAGCGGCCAGTTGCCATTCGCGTTGTCGAGATCGTTCGCACCGTCCTGCAGAAACACGCGAATCGGCTTCCTCGGCGTCTTGCGGACCAGCGCCTCGTAGTTGTGGCCGCCTTCGCGAACCGTCTTGCCGCTGGCGATGTTCGTGAAGCTGCCGATCCAGGAGAGGACCTTGCTGAACTCCGACGGGCGCTCCCAGGCCACCGTAAAGGCGCAGATGCCGCCGCTGCTCGCGCCGGCAATGGCGCGGCTGGCCGCGTCGTGCCGCAGCGATACCGTCTTCTCCACTTCGGGCAGGATCTCCTCCAGCAGGAATCGCGCATATTGATCCGACAGCGTGTCGTACTCGAAGCTGCGATTCGCCCGGCCATCCGTGAGCACGCCCGGGCTGATGAAAATGCCGACCGTGACCGGCATGTGCCCCTTCGCGATGAGGTTGTCGAATACGACGGGCACGAAGTCCTTGTAGCCGGCGCCGTCCTGGAACACCATCACGGCCGCGGGATTCTCGGCCTTGTGTTGTGACGGCACGTAGACCCACCAGTCGCGGGTCGTTCCCTCAAAGATCCGGCTGACCCACGGCGGCATCTGCCGGACGACCCCCTTCGGCACGCCCGGCTGCTCCCGGCTGTCGGGATGGAGCTCGTACGCTTCGAGCTGGCCGCCCCCCGCGCGCCGGTCCGCCACCTCGTAGTGCCACGACATGGCGCTCCCGTGCGCCAGCGTGCCGACACCGGCGTAGACGGTGGACTCACCCACGCGCGTCAGCGGCAGTACGAAGCCGCCGACATCAGCAACCACTCTGACCACGCCGTTGTTCGGCGGCGGCGCCTGCGCATCGATGGCCCACGCCACCGACAGCTCGTCGATCCGAGGGGCGCCGCCCTTGATGAGCGCCTCGGGCCCGCCAAACGCCGCGCGAATCCGATCGACGAGGGCAGCCGCCTCCGGGCCGACCGGCCGGGCCGCGAGCGCGGCGCCGAGCGTGCCGGGGGTCAGCGGCGTCTGGACCGCCGCCGCTGCCGGCGGTGTCTGGGGCATCGGAGCAGCCGGCGGTGTCTGCGCGGCGGCCGGCGTCGCCACAACGGCTGTCAGCGCGGCGCCGGCAAATACCAGAGCGGTGAACGTGGATAGACGCATGTGCATCAGATCTTCCGTGACCTCAGACGTTGAACTTGAAGAGGAGCACGTCGCCGTCCTTCACGACGTACTCTTTCCCTTCCATCCGGTAGAGCCCCTTCTCCCTCGCCGCCGCGACCGAGCCGCACTGCACGAGATCGTCGTAGGCGACCGTCTCGGCCTTGATGAACCCGCGCTCGAAGTCGGAGTGGATGACGCCGGCGGCCCGTGGCGCCGTATCCCCGGCGTGGATCGTCCACGCCCGGACCTCTTTCTCCCCGGCGGTGAAGTAGGTCCGCAGGCCGAGCAGATGATACGTCGAACGGATGAGCGCGCCGATGCCGCTCTCCTGCACGCCCAGCTCCTTGAGAAACGCGTCCGCCTCGTCTGGCGCGAGGTCCACGAGGTCGCTCTCGATCTGGGCGCTGATCACGACCGCCTCGCAGGCCAGGTGCGTCTTCACATAGTCGCGCACCTTCAGCACATAAGGGTTGGAGTCGGCCGTCGCCAGGTCAGTGTCCTTGACGTTGCACGCAAAGATCGTCGGTTTGTCGGTCAGCAGGAAGAACGGCACCGACACGGCCCGCTCCTCGGGCGCCAGCGCCACGCTGTTGGCCGGCTTGCCGGCGTCGAGCGCCGACTCGATCTTCGCCAGGACCGCATCTTCCGTCGCAGCCGCCTTGTCGCCGCGCTTGACGTCCTTGCTCACGCGTTCCCGCCGCTTCCGGACCGACTCGAGGTCGGCGAGCATCAACTCGGTGTTGATGACTTCGATGTCGCGCACCGGGTCCACGGTCCCCGACACGTGATGCACGTCGGCATCCTCGAAACACCGTACGACCTGGACGATCGCGTCCACCTCGCGGATGTGGGTCAGGAACTTGTTGCCCAGCCCTTCCCCCTGGCTCGCCCCCTGGACGAGCCCGGCGATGTCCACGAACTCGATGGCGGCCGGAATCACCACGCCGGTCTTCGCAATCTTCTGCAGTTCCGCCAGCCGCGTGTCCGGCACGCTCACGACGCCGACGTTCGGGTCGATCGTGCAGAACGGATAATTCGCCGCTTCCGCCTTCCGCGTGCGGGTCACGGCATTGAACAACGTCGACTTGCCGACGTTCGGGAGACCGACGATTCCAGCTCTCAACATAAAATCAGCTATCAGCTTTCAGCTCTCGGCTGTCAGCGATCAGCTGACAGCTTTCAGTTATCGGTCAGGGGCGCCAGCGCGCCCTCACCACGGGATCGTCCGGTAGTCCTTCAGGAACTGGCCCCACACGTGGGTGCCGGTGTTGAACCCGTTGATGATGGGATCGACGATCCGCGCGGCGCCGTCCACGATATCGAGCGGCGGATGAAAGCGGTGCTCGGCGGCCTTCCGGGCGGCAATCTCCACCGGGTCCTCGTCGGTCACCCAGCCGGTGTCCACGCTGTTCATGTGGATCCCGTCGGCTTCGTAGTCCGCGGCGGCGGTGCGCGTCATCATGTTCAACGCGGCCTTGGCCATGTTCGTATGCGGATGCCTCGTCGTCTTGAACTTGCGGTAGAACTGCCCCTCGACCGCCGAGACATTGACGATGTGCTTGTCGCGCTCCGGCGTCCGCAGCATCAGCGGCTTCAGGCGCGCGTTGAGGAGGAAGGGCGCGATGGCATTGACCAGGTGGACCTCGAGCAGTTCGACGGCGGGAACCTCCGCCATCAGCAGCCGCCAGGAATTGCGCCCGCGCAGATCGATCTGCTGCAGATCCTGGTCGAGCCGCCCGGCCGGAAACAGGTCGGCCCCATCGTGGCGATCGTCAGGCAGGAGCGCGACCTGCGACAACTCGGCTGCATGCGTGAGGCCGGCGACGCTCTCGAGCAACCCCGGCGCCGCCAGGGCGTGACCGTCGCTCTGCACCATGTGCGCCCCGCGTAGCCCTTCGTACGCACCGAGCAGCGCGCGCGCGGGCGCCGGCATCTCGGAGAGCGACGCGGTCTCTCGCGCCATCATGTGCTCGTAGAACGACGGCGGACGCCGGACGGTCTGGCAGGCGTTGTTCACGATGAAGTCCAGGCGGTCCCGGGTGGCGAGCTGTGTGCGGCAGAAGGCGTCCACGCTGGGGGTGTGCCGGAGATCGAGGCCGAAAATCTCCAGCCGATCCTTCCATGCGTCGAAGTCCGGTTCCTGGGCGTAGCGGATGGCCGAGTCGCGCGGGAACCGTGTGGTGACGATGAGCTGCGCTCCGGCGCGGAGGAGCTTGAGGCCCGCCTGGTAACCGATCTTGACGCGCCCGCCGGTGAGGAGCGCCACGCGCCCGCGCAGGTCCGCCAGCTCCGTGCGCTTGCGAAAGTTCAGGTCCGCGCAGCCCGGGCAGAGCTGATCGTAGAAGTGGTGGATGGCGCCGTAGTCCTGCTTGCAGACGTAGCAGTTCTGCGCGTCGGCGGATTCGGCCTGCGCGTCCGGCGCGTCGCCGCGTGCGTCGAAGCCCGCGGGTGGCAGGGCGTTCGGCGTATTGAAGACCGGCTGCCGCCGCAGCGCGCGGATCCCCGTGCCGTCCAGGACCTCGGCGTCGCGTTGGACGCGCGCGGCCTTCCGATCGCGATTGGTGGACTTGACCATCCGACGCCGCGCCGCGATATCCGGGTTGAAGACGTGGCCGGCGGCCTCGACCAGGCGCCGCCGATCGCCGGCAGGGAGCCGGGCGAGCAGCCCGCGATCAGCGACCACCGCCTCGAGGAGCTCGATCGCCTCGCGCAGCCGCGCCTCGACATCCTCCGCCTGCTCCCCTGTCCGTGCTTTCGTACGCATTCCCCCGCCTCCCCCCGAGGGGGACACTCATCTTTGGCGTAAGTTGTTGATTTTACTACCCCGAAGGAGGATTACAGCGTTTTCGAGTAGAAGAGCCAGCGGCTCCCGGGCTTCCGCGCGGCCCCTTCGGCAAACCCCGCCGCCTCATACATCTGCTTCGCGCGCGTGTTCCCTTCGTGCACCTCGAGCGTGACCTTGCAGCAGTCGAGCGACGTCCCTCTGGCGGCGACCGCGTCCAGCAGCTGGCGTCCGATGCCACGGCCACGGAACTGGGGCACCACCGCCAGGTCATGGACGTTGAGCAGCGGCCTGGCGTAGAAGGTCGACAACCCGAGGAAACACGTGGCGATACCGATGGGCTCGTCCCCGTCCCACGCCAGAAAAATCACCGTGGTCGGATGCGCCCGAAGCGCGGGAATGAGCCGGTCCAGCACGTCTGACGGCAGCGGCCCGGCGTTCCCCATCGGATCGGTGGCGTACGCGGACGTCATCGCGACGACCGCGTCCTGATCTTCCTGCCGCGAGAGATCCGCCTGGACGATGCGAGTCCTGGACGCAGGCACCGCCGTCATCGTGGGTCCCCGAACGTGTAGATCATCTCGTACGTGTGTGTGCGGTT
>JANPJN010000447.1:0-2100 GCA_031425515.1 Acidobacteriota bacterium
TGCTGGTCTTCGACATCGAGTTGATCAAGATCGACCCCTGAAGAAGGCTCACCGTCGCCGGTCGCGCACCTCGACTCGCGCCCGCATCAGTCCGGTGCAGGGCGCGGAGGCCCGGGCGACCACCATATACACACCGCCGACCGGGTAGACGTGACGCACGCGGTCGGGCAGGGCCGCCGATCGCGACTCGTCGTTGCCGTCGCCGTACTCCAGCGTATACGCACAGGTGCCCGATCCCTCGACCGTGATGTCCACGGGCTGTCCGGGGTTCACGGGTGTGGGAGAGATGAGCACGCGGCCGATCCGCGGCTGCTGCGCCTCGGCGACGATCGGGAGCACCTCCGTGAATCGCCCGGTGCACGGCGCCGCTGGCTTGACGATGACGGTGTAGGTGTCCGCGCGGGCGTACGTGTGGCGGAACTGCTGCGGGAGCTCGCCTGTCACTTCCTGCGCGTTACCGTCGCCATAGTGCACCTCGTACGTGCAGGTGCCGCTCCCCTTGACGGCAATCGTCACGGGCTGGCCCACACGGCCCGGCTTCGGCGCCATCTCCACGGCGGTGATTTGCGTGGCCGGCGGCGCCGGCGGAGCGGGTGGCGGCGGCGGTGGCGCCTGCGGCACAGGGGCGACGGTCACGGTGGCCGTGGACTCGCCGTCACAATTGCCCATGCCGCGTCCCGTAATCGTGTACGTGCCGGGGCGCGCGTAGACATGGCTCTGTGTGTAGGGCAGGCCGGTGATCGCATACGTCACCGCCTCGCCGTCGCCGTACACCAGGTGCGCGGCGCCGCAGGGGTTGGTCCCGGACACCGTAACGGTCACGGTGCCGCCGGCCGTGATGCGTTCGGGTGAGACGGCCACGCGCGTCACGGTACCCGCGTTGGCGGTGGTCGCAGCACCCGCGACCAGCGCCGCGGCGACAGTGAGCAGAAGGGGCGTTCGCATCGGTGTACTGTAACGCGTCCCACGCTCAGTGAAGCTCGTCTGTCTCGCGACTCTGGCCACCCAAGCTCAGCCTCATCGTCGCCGCACGCCTCACCTCGCAGGCTGGGTCCGCTGCCGGCGATGCTACGACAGCAGCAGCTCCAGATCCTCGGCCTTGAGCGTGCGTACAAGGCCCGCATCGGCGCTGAGAATGGCATCGGCGAGCTGCCGCTTGGTGCGCTGCAGCTCCGCCACTTTCTCCTCGACGGTATCGCGCGCAAGCAGCCGGTAGGCGAACACATGGCGCGACTGTCCGATCCGGTGCGCGCGGTCGATGGCCTGCGCCTCGGCCGCCGGATTCCACCACGGGTCGAGCAGGAACACGTACTCTGCCGCCGTGAGGTTGAGCCCCAGTCCGCCCGCCTTCAGACTGATGAGAAACAGCTTGCAGTCCGGGTCGGTCTGGAACCGCTCGACGCGCGCCGCGCGGTCGCGCGTCCGTCCGTCGAGATACTCGTAGCGCATCCCGAGCGCATCGAGCCGCGGACGCAGCAGCGCGAGAAAGCTCGTGAACTGCGAGAACACGAGCGCCTTGTGTCCTTCCTCGATCACTTCGGCCAGCCGTGGAATGAGCACGTCGAACTTGGCCGACGGCTCCGCGGCGCGGCGGGGATCGATGAGGCCGCTGTGGCACGCCGCCTGACGCAGCCGCAGGAGCGCCTCGAGGATCTGCATCTTCGACCGGTTGACGCCGTCGCGGGCCACCCGGGCGAGCAGCGTCTCCCGATAGTGGGCACGGAGCTCGTCGTAATGCCGACGCTGCGGGCCCTCGAGCTCGCACTGCAGCGTCTGCTCGGTGCGGCGCGGCAGCTCCGGCGCGACCTGCTCCTTCGTCCGGCGCAGCAGGAACGGCCGCAGCGCCCGCGACAGCCACTGCAGATCTTCGTCGCTCCTCGTGCGCGCGCCGCTGGCCCGCTGGAATGTCTTCGCGGTGCCGAGCAGGCCGGGATTCAGGAACTCGAACAGGCTCCAAAGCTCGCCAAGGTGATTCTCGATCGGCGTCCCGCTGAGCGCCAGGCGGTGGCGCGATCTCAAGAGCCGGGCGGCCTTTGCCGAAGCGGTGCCGGCGTTCTTGATCGCCTGCGCCTCGTCCAGAATGGCGTAGTCGAACTCGAT
>JANPJN010000448.1:0-1978 GCA_031425515.1 Acidobacteriota bacterium
GTTCGAATACGACAATGACGGACGACTCGATCACATCGTCGTGAATTACGTCCAGAGGGACCCGGCCGACAACCGCTACTGCGGCGACCACGCTCGGGGCGTCCGGATCTACTGCCATCCGCGATTCTCCCAGGGGCTCCCGAACCGGCTCTATCGAAACAGAGGAGACGGCACGTTCGAGGATGTATCCGCGCGGGCGGGTCTCCTGGGGCATGTCGGCAAGGGGATGAGCGTCGCCTTCGCGGACTACGACCATGACGGCCGGATCGATGCCTTCGTCACCAACGACACCGTGCCGAACTTCCTGTTCCGCAACAAGGGGGACGGCACGTTCGCCGAGACTGCGCTGCTGGCCGGCGTCTCGGTTCCAGAGTCTGGCCGCCCTGTGTCCGGGATGGGCACGGACTTCCAGGACTACGACAACGACGGGTGGGAGGACATCCATCTCACCGCACTCGCGGGGGAGACGTTTCCACTCTTCCGCAACGATCGCCGTGGAGGGTTCACCGAAACCACGCAGACGAGCGGGATGGCCCGTTTGACGACGAAGCTGTCCGGGTGGTGTACGGTGATGGCCGACTTCGACAACGACGGGCGGAAGGACATCTTCACCGCCAACTCGCACGCCAACGATCGCATCGGCGAGTTCGAGGCGTCCGGCTGGAAGCAGGCGAACAGCCTGTTCCTAAATGCCGGCGAGGGACGGTTCATCGACGGTACGCCGGCGTCCGGCCTGGCGTCCGCCGTGGCGGCGCACCGCGGGTGCGGCGTGGCCGACTTCGACGCCGACGGCCGCCTCGACATGGTCGTCCTCACGCTGGGCGAGCCGGCCGAGCTCTGGCACAACCAGAGCACGCAGGCGGCGGCGCACTGGTTGACCGTCAAGCCGATTGGAAAGACGTCCAACCGGGATGGCATCGGCGCCCGCGTAACGATCGGCGATCAGGTGCGGACGATGACGACCGCCATGGGCTATGCGTCGTCTTCACACGCGGGGATGCACTTCGGGCTGGGGGCGGCGGAGGAGGTGGCCCGCATCGAGGTCCAGTGGCCGTCAGGTACTCGTCAGGTCATCGAGAAGGTGCGGGCGGATCGCGTGCTCGAGGTGAGGGAACCGTAGGGCGGGGCTATCAGCCATCAGCCATCAGCTATCAGCCGTCAGCCGTCAGCTTCCCGCTACCGCCCCTGCGGCGGGGTGATCGCGCGCTCGGCGGCTGTCGCGGTCCGCGCCTGTGCGGCCTGCTGCAGGATCTGCGATTTCTCGAGAAGCACCTGCGCCCTGTCTTTCTGGCCCAGACCCGAATACGCGCGCGCCAGTTGCACGTGCAGACTGCCGTCCTGGTCTGACGCGAGACGGCCTTCGAGGAGCGGCACGGCCGCGGCGAAATCCCCTTTCAGCACATACGCCCGCCCAAGCGCCAGGCTGGGCATGGCTTCGGTCGCGTCCCGTGCCACGGCCCGCTGCAGAAACGGGATCGCCTGGTCTGGCTGCTGGAGCTGGAGCAGCGCATCTCCCAGCAGCGTCAGCAGCCGCGGGTCGTCTGGGTTCACAGCCACCAGGGGCCGAAGCGTGGCGGCCGCCTGCTCGAAGTCGCGCGCCGAGTAGTAGGCGGTCGCCAGGTCGTCGAGCAGCGCGGGGTCGTCCTTTGCGAAGGAGAGCGCGGCCTTGAGCTCTGCGATCGCGTCCGTGAAGCGACGCTGGCCCAGCGCGAGCGTGGCGCGCACCTCGCGGCGCTCCCGGGAATCCGGCAGTTGCTCGAGCTGCTTGAACGCGGCAAGCGCCAGCTCGGTGGCCGCACGGGCCGTCCAGTAGCGGGACTCGAGGTCGGACCCGGCTGACGCGGCGGTCAGCGCCGACCGGTATCGGCCGGCCCTGAACTCGCACAGCGCTTTTCGGCTGGCGCAGGCGGCCGGAGGCAGCGCACCCTGCCGGCGCTCCGCCTGCGCCCAGTCCGCATGCCCGGAGAGATCGTACGTG
>JANPJN010000449.1:0-2669 GCA_031425515.1 Acidobacteriota bacterium
ATGTCGAGGTGTCGCCGGACGGCAGGCAGGTGGCCTACGGCGCGCTCGGCAGGATCTACGTCCGCCCTCTGCCGTCCGGTGAAGCGAAGCCGGTCACCGGCACCGACGGCTTTGCGTTCGATCCCGCGTGGTCGGCCGACAGCCAGTCGCTCGTGTACACGACCTGGAGCGACAGCGCGTATGGGCGCGTACGGGTGATGAAGGCGGACGGCATCGGCGGGAGCGATGTGGTCGCGAAGCCGGGGCACTACACCGAGCCCTCCTTTTCGCCCGACGGCAAGCTGGTCGTGTTTCGTGATGCCGGGCCCGATAACGCTCGCGGCAATCTACACGGCGTCGATCCCGGCACCTACGTCGTGCCGGCGGATGGATCCTCGGCGCCGCGGATCGTGAGCGAGGCCGGCTCGCAGCCGATGTTCGATCACACCGGCCGTCGCATCTACCTGTTCGACCGTCGCGGCGAGAAGTTCGTGCTCTTCAGCGTCGGGCTTGGCGACCCGTCTTCGACCCAGCCCTCCAAAGACGAGATCGTGCATTTCCAGTCGGACAACGCCGTCCAGATCGTGCCGTCGCCCGACGGCCGTTGGGTCGCGTTCGAGGAGCGCTTCCGCACTTTCATCGTGCCGTTCGCGCATACCGGTCGGACCGTCGATCTCGGTCCCGGCGTGAGTGCGTATCCGACCACGCGCGTGTCGAAGGATGCCGGGAGCTACCTGCACTGGTCGGGCGACAGCCGGAAGCTGCACTGGACGCTCGGGCCCGAGCTTTTCACGCGCGACCTCGCGCGCACGTTCACGTTTCTCGACCGGAATCTCGAGAAGCCTGACGAGCCCGAGACGAAGGGCACCGCCATCGGCTTCAGCGTCAAGTCCGACGTGCCTGAGGGGGCGGTCGCGTTCGTCGGCGCGCGCATCATCACCATGGCCGGCGGCGCTGGCGCGGCGCGTAGCCGCGAGGCGACGGGGGTGATCGAGAACGGTACGATTGTCGTCGAGGGTAATCGCATCACGGCGGTCGGACGGAGCGGGGCCGTGGCGATTCCCGCGGGGGCGAAGCGGATCGATGCCGCCGGCAAGACGATCATGCCGGGGATCATCGATGTGCATGCGCACGTCGGCAGCGAGGGAGACGGCATTCTCGCGCAATCGAGCTGGCCGCTGCTGGCCAATCTGGCCTTTGGGGTCACCACGTCGCACGATCCGTCCAACAACACGGAGGCCGTGTTCTCGAACGCCGAGTTGATCCGGTCCGGGGCCAAGCTCGGGCCGCGGCTCTTCTCGACCGGGGCCATCCTCTACGGGGCGGAGACGCCCTACAAGGCGGTCGTCGAGACATACGAGGATGCGCTGTCGCATCTGCGGCGGCAGAAGGCGGCCGGTGCGTTCTCGGTGAAAAGCTACAACCAGCAGCGGCGCGATGCGCGGCAGATGATCATCAAGGCGGCGCGCGAGCTCGAGATGCTCGTCGTGCCAGAGGGCGGGTCGCTCCTCTATCTGAACGAGTCGATGGTGCTCGACGGGCACACCGGGGTCGAGCATTCGCTGCCCGTGCCGCGGCTCTACAACGACGTCGTCACGCTTTTCGGCAAGAGCCGGGTGGGGTATACGCCGACGATGATCGTGGGGTATGGGGGGTTGTCGGGGGAGTACTACTTCTATCAGCACGCGAATGTGTGGGAGAACGAGCGGCTGGCGACGTTCGTGCCACGCGCCGTCGTCGATGCGCGATCGCGGCGGCGGCAGATGGCCGCCGAGGAGGATTTCAATCACGTCCTCATCGGGAAAGGGGCCAAGCAGATTCTCGATGCGGGCGGCCTCGTGCAGCTTGGCGCGCACGGGCAGTTGCAGGGGCTGGGCGCGCACTGGGAGTTGTGGATGCTCCAGCAGGGGGGCATGAGCAATCTCGAGGCCCTGCGCAGTGCGACGATCAATGGCGCGAAGTACCTGGGGCTGGATGCCGAGATCGGGTCGCTCGAGCAGGGGAAGCTGGCCGATTTGATCGTGCTCGATCGCAATCCGCTCGAGAACATCCGGAACAGCGAGAGCGTGGGGCTCGTGATGGTGAACGGGCGGCTCTACGACGCGAAGACGCTGAACGAGGTGGGGAATCAGCCGAAGGTGCGGCCGGCGCTCTGGTTCGACAGGCAGTAGGGGCGGCGGGGGGTTGCCGGGGGCGCGGTCCGGCCGGTATACTCAATGTTTCCCCCCTGATGGGAGGTCGTCCAACGGTAGGACACATGGCTCTGAACCATGGTATCGGGGTTCGAATCCCTGCCTCCCAGCCAATTCATTCCGATTCATTCAAAGAACCGTAACCCGCAACGCCCCAAGCGGTTGCGCGTTCTAGTTTTCGGTAGCGTCCCAACTCGCACGACTGGCGAACCACGTCGCCCGTCGACCAAACATCAGCGTTGTCAACGAGTTGTCGTGAATCACGCTGGTTCGAATCCCAGACGGGTGTGCGGCGGAACAGGTCGTACTCGGCCAGTTGTGAGTGTCGCCGCCGGTGTTAGAGTTAGTGTTTGTGGAAGTCTTCCCGGGCGTCTCCATGGACCCTGACATTCGATTCGGGAAGCCGTGCTCAGCGGCACGCGCATCGACGTCGCCACGATCGTCGGCGCCTTCGCGGCTGGTGAATCGGCCGACACCGTAGCCTCGGAGTACGCGCTG
>JANPJN010000450.1:0-1730 GCA_031425515.1 Acidobacteriota bacterium
TTCAACGGCACCGCCGGATAGTCGGCGTAGTACTTCGACCCGTACAGCCCCGCCTCCTCGCCCGAGTGCCAGACGAAGAGCAACGATCGCTTCGGTTTCGGCCCCTGCGCAAACGCCCGCGCCAGCCCCATCAGCGCCACCGTCCCGGACCCGTCATCGTCCGCCCCGTTATTGATCGCGTCGCCGGGGCGGGGTGTATCGCGCGTCTGGCCGGGGCACGTGCCGGAAAAGAGGCGGACACCCGCGGCGGCCACGGGAGGCGTCTCGGTGTAGCCGATGTGATCGTAGTGCGCACCGAAGGCCACGTAGGTGTCGCGCAGCGCCGGGTCGGAGCCCTCGACGCTGCCCACGACGTTGCGGGTCAGGCGGGTGCGGACGACGGTGTAGTCGGCGTCCACGTTGATCGTGATCTTCACCCCCGAGAGGTCTACGGCGGGCAGCGGCTCTCGTCGGGCGGCCGCTTCCTTGAGCGTGTCGTACTTGACGGGTGAGCCACTGAAGAGGAACTCGTAGAACTCACCGGTCGCCGTCAGTGCGGGCGGCTGCGGCATGTCGTAGCGCTCGGTGGTGGTGAAATCCCCCGAGTCTGACGCGGTGGGTCTGGGCGAGCCGGACCCGGGCGCACCCCCGGCGCCGTGGGTGCCTGGCGTGACGGTCGGGACGGGGCCGATGGTCGCCACGGCGCCTTTGGCGAGCGCGCTGCGCGAGCGCGCGTTCTGCAGGCGGTAGGAGTTGGCCGGCACGTCCGGCCCGCGGCCCATGAAGACGACAATCCGGCCGGCCGGCTGCACGCCGGCATAGTCGTCCACCCCCGCGTCCGGGATCTGGAGGCCGGTGCCGACGAACTGGGCGCGCGCGCTGCTGATCGACTGGGGCCCGCCCATCCTGCGCGGGAAGGCGACGCCTTCCCCGTCCTTGAAGATGCGCTGCTGCCCGTTGACCTCCAGCGTGACCGACGCACGGCTGGTCGTCCGGACGCTGACGACCTTGACCGTCTGGAAATACGTCCCGTTGTCGCCCATCGGTTTGACGCCCCATGTCGCGAGGTGATCGGCGATGTAGGCCGCCGCGAGACCGAGCCCTTCGGTAAAGACCTGGCGTCCCTGCAGTTCATCAGAGGCGATGAAGCCCAGCCATTCGCGAAGGTCCTCCGCTGCGATGCCGCCCTTCGGCTTCTGGGCGGCGACGTGTGTCGGGCCGAGCATCACCGCGGCGACGAAAAGAACCCGTAACGACCGTGAGAATCGCGTCGAATGCATCCGATCCATCATCCTTCATCTGTCCGCGTTGTGTCGGCCGCCCCGCTTTTTTGCATACGGCCGCGGGCGCCATGCCGCTTACCATTCAAGGGGCGGGAAGTTGACACTGGCGTCAGTCTTGAACGCAGAGTCGGCAACGTACGAGTGTCTGCATTGATGAGTTCTTTTTCGCCGACCGCGTCCGAGGGTGGGTCCCGGCTTCGCCGCGGCGCCACTGGTGCGCTCGCCTGCGTCGTGGCGGGCCTGCTCGCCGTTGGCTGCGGATCGTCGGCGACCACCAGCATCACGTCGCCCGGCGCCGTGTCGAAATGCGCCGTCGCCGTCACCCCTCCGGGCACGCCCCTCCCGGCTTCGGGAGGAGGGGGCCAGGTCGCCGTGGTCACGGCGCGGGAGTGCGCGTGGTCGGCGGCCAGCGAGAGCGCCTGGCTGACCATCAAATCCGGCGCCAGCGGGCAGGGCGACGGCATGGTG
>JANPJN010000451.1:0-2709 GCA_031425515.1 Acidobacteriota bacterium
TGCTTCTCCCAGTCGGCGGCCACCAGGGGGGCGCCGGCGGCGGGGATCGGCGCGGCGGCGGGCGCGGGAGCGGGAGCCGCGGCTGGCAGCGTCGGGAGGGCAGTCGCAGACGGTGCGGGTGCGGGTGAGGGTGAGGGCGCCGGGGTCGGTGCGGCGCCGCGCCCGGCGGCCGCGAGACCCGGGAAGGCGCCGATCAGACCCGAGCTGAACACGCCGACGTAGGCGTACTTCTCCAGGCGCGGGATGGCGACGTGCAGTGTCTGCGATCCTCCCATCGACAGGCCGGCGATAGCGGTGTGCGCACGGTCGGTCAGCACCCGGTAGTGGGTCTGCACGTAGGGCACCACATTCGCGGTGAAGTCCTGCACGAACTCCTCGGTCGCCGTGCGCCCGCCAGCGCCTCCCCCGCCCGTCGCCCGCCGCGTATGGCCCGCCGGCATGACCATCACCATGGGCTTGGCCTTGCCCGCCGCAATCAGATTGTCCAGGATGAACCCGGCCCGCCCGACCGTCGTCCAGGCATCGTCGCTGTCCCCCGCGCCGTGGAGCAGATAGAACACGGGGTAGCGGGTCGTCCCGTTCTCGTAGCCGGGCGGCGTATAGACGTGCATGCGCCGAAATGCGCCGAGGGCGGTGGACTGGTACGTCACCTCCGCGACAGCGCCGTGCGGCACGTTCTTCGTGTCCATGAAGTCGGATCCCGGCACGACCACCAGGCTCCAGACGCTCGTGTTCGACTCGCTGGTCGCGTGATTCCGGGGGTCGATCGTCGCGACGCCGTCCACATTGAAGTTGTAGCGATAGGCGCCCGGATCGACGGGGCCGAGCGTGACTTCCCACACGCCCGTCTCGGCCTTGACGAGCTGCGTGGTCTGGCCGACACCGGGAATGTCGCCGGCGGCCAGTCGGATCGCCTGCGCCTGCGGGGCGTAGATCCGGAAGGCGATGCGGCGATCCGGCAGGACCTCGGGAGACGAGACGACGGGCGCCTGGGCGCCGCGACCGCCTCCTCTGCCCTGCGCAGCGGGCGGCGCGCCGGAACGCGCGTCCTGGGCCGAGACGGCGGGCACGGCCGACAGCGCGAGCAGCGCGGCAGCCGAGAATCGAGCGACGAGTGTCGTGGCGTGCATCTGATGCGGGCTCCTTGTCAGTACCGGCGCTTCTGCTGCCGGACGAGATCGAATTTGGCCGTGTCGGCAATGGCCATGACCGCCATTACGCCGGCCTGGATCGGATCGCTTACGACGAGGTCCGCGGCATCGGGCACGCTCCCCGCCATGTTGAGCGAAATCACGTAGAGCCCGTTGCGCCGGACGTCCTCGACCGCGCGGGTAATCTCCCCGCCCATCAGCGACCCGGCCAGCACGAGGATCCGCACCCGCGGGAGCCTGACGACCGCGCGAACGGCGGCGGCGAGCTCCTGCTCCCCCACGAGGGGAATCGTGTCCACGGAGATCCGCTCGCCCCGGATGTTGTGCCGGTCCGCTTCGGAGATGGCGCCGAGCGCCACCTGGCCCACCTGCGCGCCGCCGCCCATCACGATGATGCGTTTGCCGTAGATGCGGTGGAGTGTCGGCGTCTCCTCGAGGCTCAGCACCCCGGAGACCTGGCGGAGCTGGTCCCCGACGGGGCTCGGGCCGTCGGCCGCCGGCGTGAACTCGAAGTAGATGTCGGACTCCTGCCCGTGGCTGTGCATGTCCACGTAGGTGATGTTCGCCTCGAGGTCGGCGAACACGCGCGTCAGGGCCGCGAGCATGCCGGGCCGGTCCGACACCGTCACGCGCACCGCGTGAGGAGAGGGCCCCATGCTACCGGCCCCTCGTGGAGGACTGCCAGGCGATCGCGTTGAACATGTCACATCATCCTGATGGCGGCGCCGCAGGGCAAGCGCTTTCAGCGCGCGCTGTCGCGCATGTGCGCGCGGATGATGTCGTCGAAGCTGGTGTCGCCCGGAAAGCCGAGCGACGCGGCACGCGAGGTCTCCCACCCGCCGGGCCAGCCCGCCACCATCCGGGCGATGCGGGGATCGTTCTCCCACCGCACGCGCGCAGCGACGTCGGGCCCGGCCACCCGCCCGAGCGCCGCGACCATCTCGCCGGCGCTCACCGACAGCCCCGGAAGATTGACCGACCGGCTCGCCCCGAGCGCCTCCGCCGGGAGGTCGTGCCCGGCGATCAGACATTCGATGACGGTGGAGGGCGACAGCACCCAGATTCGGGCATCGGGCCCGACCGGGCAGACGGCGTCCTGTCCGTTCAGCGGCTCGCGCACGATGCCGCTCGCGTACGAGGAGGCCGCCGCATTCGGGCGCCCGGGCCGCACGGTGATCGTCGGCAGACGCAGCGACCGGCCGTCGATGAAGCCCTTGCGCGAGTAGTCGGCGACGAGCAGCTCGCCGATGGCTTTCTGCACCCCGTACGACGTCTGGGGGTTCAGGGCGGTGGTGTCTGTCACCAGCGCCGGCAGCGCGCCTCCGTACACCGCCACCGAGCTGGAGAAGACGACCCGTGGGGCCGATCCGGCGTGCCGGCAGGCGTCGAGGAGCAGGCGGGTCGCGTCCACGTTGATGCGCATCCCCAGATCGAACTCGGCCTCCGCCATGCCGCTGACGACCGCCGCGAGATGGAAGACGGCGGTCGTCTGCGGATCGATCACCTGGTCCAGCAGCGCGGGATCGCCAATGTCCCCCGTCACCGCCCTCACGCGCGC